>SOHS01000048.1 GCA_004377135.1 Dehalococcoidia bacterium
TGATCATTGGCATAGTAATTGCTGCAATCGGTGGTATCGGATGGTTCTTTGGGATACCATGGGTTAGCGCCATTGGTGCTCCATCAATTATACTCGGGATAATTGCTATAGTTGGTGGTAGCTGTGCCTTAAAAAGAAGGGTTTGGGGACTAGCGCTGGCCGGATCTATATGCGCACTCCTTGGCCCCTGGGTGCTTCTCGGGGTACTCGCCATTATATTCGTCAGCTTGGGCAAGGGCGAATTTGAGTAAAGTCCAGGATTCTACAAGTTACGATGTGATTGTGCCCGATAAGTCAGGTAACTACGAAGTTTTGTTGGGAAAAACTTTAAGTACAAAAAGGAGGCAAGATGCAAAAGTATAGTTTTCTGCCCTTTGCAGCTAGGGTTTTGAAAGTCGTGGGGTGGATAGTACTGGTGGTTGGCGTTATTGCTTCGATTGTCGTCGGAATTCAGATTGGTGGCACTGAGAATGGAGTTATAAGTGGAATGGCAGGTACAGTTATGGGTATTTTAGTGGCTATTGGGGGAATAATTGTCTCATTTCTGGCGTGGGTATTCTTACTTGCCACCAGTGAACTCTTTTACCTGTTTATGGATGTAGAAGAGAACACCAGAAACACCGCCGAGCGCATTATAAAGGAATCAGATTGACATATTTTGCTAGCGCACGGGGTAGTATTTTGAGAGTCATAGGTCGGGTAGCACTCGTACTTGGCTTTATTGGTGCGCTTTTCCGCAAGTTCGTTAAAAGGCTGCGACTGCCAATACCCAACAGGTTACGTAATTTTCTGCAAAGAAGGCGTAAGGCAGGCAAGCTACAGGAGTACTATTATCTAAAATACGCAATTAGTGTTTTGAGGGTCATAGCATGGATAGTACTGACAATTGGCTTTATCGGTTCGCTTTTTTGGGGAATTACAACGGGTGGATTTGGAGGTGGGTTGCGGATTGTATTAGGAATAATTGGCTCATTCCTGGCATGGCTACTATTGCTTGCAGCCAGGGAATTTGTTTACTTATGTATTCATTTGGAAGAGGATACTAGAAGCACAACTGAGGGCATTCTAGATAAATCAAGCTAAGATAAATTTATTCATTAGCAAGTTATGTGAATCAAGGCAGCAACCTTTTTCTTCTGTTCAACAAGCTCATTTAGCCTGGTCACTGCGTTATAGGATGGCTGAACGACTAAGCTTAGGTTCTGTCCCTTAGCCCAGCTTTCTGCTTCAGGAGCTACACGGGCAGCACCGTTGGTTCCGGTGCCGATAACGATTATTTCAGGCTGACCTTGGCTCAATTCCTCAAGCTCTTGTTTCTTGATTTTATGACTGCCAAACATCAGAAAGCCACCCTTCCGTTTTTTTACCGTACCATCGGTAAAAATCAAGACATCACGGCGGTATCTCTTCCCTTCAACTATCATAGAGCCAAAGGTAAGTTCATCTATTTTAGCCACGAAATTTAACCCTGTTCCCTCTGATTTCCTTCTTACTCTGTAAATCAGCTTTTTGTTTGCTGTTCCGCTTTATGGCCCGGCCATGCTTGAAACGGTTTAGGTTTACAAATCCTTTTGCCATGATTATCCCCTTAAATAAAGCTGTTCCTTAGCTTGACTATCGCCTCTTCAACATCGCTGCCCTGTGCCCTGAGGCGTTCTATAGCTTGTTCTATTTTATCATGTTTGTAGCTATCACTGAGGTCATCTAGCCTATTGTATAAACCAGTCCGCCTGCCAACTTTGAAATTGAGCCTTTCCTCATCTGGCAAAGATAAATACTTATTTATGATATTGAGACATTTTCCTTTATCCTCGGGCATTTTGCCTTTGACATCCATCAATAAGTTAAGTATATGGTCGCTCTTAAGATGGCTGGTAACGTGCAAGTTTTCGATGAAAATAGCTATTTCTCTTACTACTTCGTCCTCCGTTTGTAGTTCAAAATCTCCGTCTTGCAACCTGGCCCACAACGGCATAGTCGGAGAGACATGGAGGCTGCGCAGCCTGATATAATCAGGGTCAATCTCATTTAACACCTTAGCTGTTTCCCGGGCATGCTCTTGAGACATTTTCTTACCTCCAAGACCGGGCATAACATATTCACATAGAGAAATGCCTGCATCTTTCACCTTCTTTCCACCCTCAATGTGGTTCTTAGCAGTGCACCCTTTTTCCATATAAGCCAGCAAAGAGTCGTAGCCAGTCTCCAATCCGATGTGAATCCTATCTAACCCGGCATCCTTGAGTTGCTTTAACTCCGCTAACGACTTTCTAGCTGCTGTATGAGATCGCCCATATGTAGTTACCCTGTTTAAGTTGGGAAAGGTTTTTCTCAAGAAAGTAATCACCTGAGTTAGCTCAGAGGTGCGCATGATTAAGGTATTTGAATCCTGGAGGAAGGCTGACTTGCCTCCTGTCCCAAGCCAAAGGGCAACATTATGCACACATTGTCCATATTGAAGTTGATTAGAGAGCATTGCTGCCACCTCTCTCAGTTTGCCGCTATGGTTCATCCTCCCAGTTATTTCCTTTATACCCTCACTGATAGCTTCAACCGCCTCAATATCTTTTATAATCTCTTCCACTGGCCTCAACTCGAACTTACTGCCTTTATATACAGGGCAAAACAGGCACCTATTCCAAGGGCAATTTCTGGTCGCCCTTATCAGCAGGGAATAAGCTTCACTAGGAGGCCTTATAGGACCTAGCTCAAAGGTATGGCTCAGCTTCTCTGTAACTGAATAATTTAGCATCTGGGTATTTTAGCGTGCTGAAGAGGAATAGACAAATGGACATTCGCTTCCTCACCATGATAATATCAGTATTTCAAATGAAGCAAATTGAATTAATCTCTTTTGATGCTGAAGGAACAGTAGTAACACCTGATTTCAGTCAGGCTATATGGCATGAGGCTATCCCTGCACTTTATGCTCAGAAACAAGGGATTGACTTCGCTCAAGCCAAGAGGCATATTGTCGAGGAGTATGGCAGGATCGGCGATCAGAGGCTGGAGTGGTATGACATCGAATATTGGTTTAGCTATCTCGGCTTAGGTTCTTCTGAGCTAGTGATACACAGCTGTCTGGGTAAGATAGCCTATTATCCTGAGGTAACTGAGGTCCTTTCTTCTTTAGCCAGTGAATATAAGTTAATTGTTGCCTCAGGCACACCATTAGAGCTACTGCATCTCTTATTGCGAGATGTCAAACCTTATTTTGTTCGGATTTTTTCTTCCGTTTCACATTACAGGCAATTAAAAAGCCCTGATTTTTACCTCAGTATATGTGAAGAGATGGGCGTCGAGCCGAGCCAGGTCACCCATGTGGGTGATAACTGGCAATTTGATTTCCTCAATGCCCGACAGGCTGGCGTAAATGCTCTCTATCTTGACAGGTCAGGGAGAAACCATCAGGAGTATCTTAGCGATTTAACTCAATTAAAACATGTGCTCCCACCCCCGATATAATATGCTCACTTTTAGTCTGAGGACAGCCTGCTCACCATAGACATTGTAAACCATTCTGAGTTACAATTTAGTCTTTGACCAATGCCAAATCACAGCGAAGTGTCCCCCGAAAGCACCCCTCCAGGTAACAGATTCAACCTGTCTACGGCAAAACTCAAGGAAATGGCTAAGAAACTGCGCCGTCACGTAATCACTATGACAGCTACGGCAGGCAGTGGGCATCCTGGTGGCTCTCTATCAGCAGCCGACATCATCACTGCCCTCTATTTTAAGGTTTTGCACCATAACCCTGAAAATCCTCAATGGTCAGACCGTGACCGATTTATATTGAGCAAGGGACATGCTGCTCCAATTTTGTATGCTGCCCTGGCCGAAACTGGCTACTTTCCTATAGCAGAACTGGCAACATTGAGAAAGTTAGACAGCCGCCTCCAGGGACACGCTGATAGGAACTTCACTCCCGGGGTAGAAATGTCAGCTGGTTCTTTAGGTATGGGTCTATCCTTTGCCATTGGCGTCGGCCTGGCCGCCAGGCTGGATTCCAAAACTTACCGGACCTATGTTCTTCTTAGTGATGGAGAATGTGAGGAAGGGCAAACCTGGGAAGCGGCCCTTTCAGCGGCCCATTTCAAAGTAGATAACCTAACGGCTATAGTTGACTACAATGGTATGCAGCTCAGCGGATGGACCCGCGACATCATGAACCTTGAACCTTTCATTCAGAAATGGCAAGCCTTTGGCTGGCATACCATTGATATAGACGGACATGACTTTGACAAAATTCTGTCTGCTTGCCGAGGGGCCGAAAAGATGAAAGGCAAACCAACTGTCATCGTCGCCCGCACCATCAAAGGCAAGGGGGTTAGCTTCATGGAAAACAATGTGGCATTTCACGGCAAGGCACCTACCTGGGAAGAAGCCGAAAGGGCACTAAAGGAGTTAGAGTAAGTATGGATGAAGCATCCACTCGGGAAACCTACGGCAAAACTCTGGTAGAGCTAGGCAGACAGAATAAAGACATTGTTGTTATGGACGCTGATTTATCGCCCTCAACGATGACCAGTTTTTTTGCCCGGGAGTTTCCTGAGCGTTTTTTCAACTGCGGTTTGGAAGAGCAGAACATGATAGGTATAGCTGCCGGCTTGGCCGCTTCGGGTAAAACTGTCTTTGCCACCACTTTCGTTGTTTTTGTCGTCTGCCGCTGTTTTGACCAGTTGAGGCTCTGCCTTTCCCAGCCAAAACTCAATGTCAAAATTGTCGCCACACACGGAGGTATCACTGTCGGTGAAGACGGCAGCTCCCATCACTCCATTGAGGACTTAGCCTTGTGCTGTGCTCTCCCCGGTTTCACTGTTGTTGTTCCTGCTGATGCCATAGAAGCTGCTGAGGCAATAAGAGTGGCGGCAAGTGACGATGGACCTTTCTACATCAGGCTAAGTCGCCCTAAGACACCGATCGTTTATCCCGAAGACTATCACTTCACATTAGGCAAGGCAGTGACCATGAGACAAGGCACAGATGCAACTGTTATGGCCGTGGGCATCATGGTCGCTAAGGCTTTGGAGGCGGCAGATATCTTGGCAAGACAAGATATAGATTGCCGGGTAATCAATATGCATACTCTCAAACCTCTGGATGAAGCAATCATAGTCAAAGCAGCCTCAGAGACGGGTGCAATTATCGTCGCTGAAGAGCATTTATCTCAGGGTGGCCTGGGCAGCCGAGTCGCCCAGACAGTGGCTAGGGAGAAGCCAGTGCCTATGGAATTCGTCAACCTTGGTGACAGATATGCTTCTTCAGGTAAAGCGGAGGAACTGCTTCAAAGATATGGATTGACCGCCAGAGACATTGAAGAATCGGTGAAGTCAGCGGTCAAGAGAAAGTAATATTTCCAAGCCCGGCAGTAGGACTTAAGTCCGTTTGGGTGGCAAATCGTATTCGGGTTTTGGAAAAAATAAATCATTACTCAAAATGGCCGGGGGGTTGCGTATGAAAAAGCGCTTCCTAATCCTTTTTGCCTGCGGAGTTGCGCTTGGTTTGTTCATCGTGTCTGGGTTGAGTTGTATTAGCTGGATATTTTACCCCGAGAACCCGACTACTGGTCATGGGCTTCCGACTACAGGGTCTGAATTTCAGTCTTACATCACACCCGAATGTCCATGGATTGTGGGAACCTTACAGAGTATCCTCGGTGATCCCCCATACGAACCATCCCAAGTTGGCTTTGATGATATCCGAGACTGGGTCGTTACCAATATAGATTATAAATCTGATGAAGAGCAATGGGGTGAGGACTACTGGCAAACACCCGAGGAAACCCTGTCCTACTACACTGGGGATTGCGAGGACTTTTCTGTTTTATTGTGCTCCCTACTTAGAGCGTATGGCATTGATACGGAGCGGATATATGTTGCTCTTGGGGTTGATGATGAGGAAGATGGACATGCCTTCATTATAGAGGATTGGTATCACGATGGGGAGTGGCGGAGGATAGAGTCCCAAGCGCCTGCGCAATTTTCTTTTTGGCGTTCCTTGTTCGGGTCCACCCAACCAAACTTTGATTCTGAACTAGACGAATATGAAATTACCACGGTCTTTAACGACCTCTATTACTACGATGAATCTTTTCCATGGGATTAATATTAAACGAAGTGAGGAGGTAAGATAGCAAAATTTGTCTCGACTGATTTCCTCAGCGGGGTCCATATCCAAATCTCTCTAGCTTTCCTCTCAATGCTATCAGATTGACCACGTCTTCTCTGTTGTATTCCAGCAACAAATCCAACGCCTTTCTGTCACGGTGAATCTGATATCTCCACCAAAGTATCACCGCTTCTGCTCCCCCAATACCCCTTAGTCGTCGGGGAATACCTAATTGCCGCTCTACCGCCTTGAAGCCTCCATATAAATTGTTTCTCCAGCAATCATGCATCAGGTCATGGTGATGGAAATGCTCTCTCAGGTTTACCCTTAGACGAGAATTGATAAAAGGAAGGTCAAAGCGACTGCCATTGTATGTATAGATTGTATTCACACAACGCATGGTCCTGAGCAAGTTAGTCCTGGTTACATCACCGCCGACAAGTTGAACCAGTCTATTCCCGCTATCATTGGCTAAACAAACACCAATAACGGTTATTTCGTCATAAAACGAGCATAAGCCTGTGGTCTCAATATCAAGATAAGCATCGAATAATAATTGCAACCTGTTGCTTTCCTTTCCGATATACCTATTTTAGCATATAATAATATCAATTTAGGAAAGTAACACAGCTTTGTGTTTTCATGCTATTACATAATATCATTCTAATTTGTGAGTAGAAAAACATTCGGCTTAATGATGAACAAAGGAGAGCGAATATGAGAGAGTGCACCGTGGAGCAAAACAAGAAAAAATGTAACTGCACTTATGAGCCATGCAGTAGGAAGGGCATTTGCTGCGAATGTATAAGATACCATTGGCAGTCAGGTGAGTTGCCAGCCTGCTTTTTCCCCGACGATGTGGAGACGACTTATGACCGCTCTATCGAAAAATTCATCGAGACATATCAAAAAAGAGGCCGGTGGTGAATAACAGCTCAAAATGGACAGACAGATCACTGGATAGTTTGCTATACTTCTCCTGTTATGACCAGGGTAGATAACCGAACTGACAATGAGCTCCGTCCCGTGCGCATAATTTTAGGGTATCAGAGTTTTGCCGAGGGTTCAGCTTTAATCGAACTAGGACAAACAAGGGTGCTGTGCTCCGTAAGCCTGGAAGAAAGAGTGCCCATTTTTCTTAAAGGCAGTGGCCAAGGCTGGGTTACTTCGGAGTATGCTATGTTGCCTCGCTCCACAGTTACCCGCACACCGCGCGACAGGGCGGAGGGAAGAAGCCACGAAATCCAACGCCTTATTGGCCGCAGCTTAAGGGCAGCGGTTAACTTAGCCATCCTGGAAGAAAGAACATTTGTAGTAGATTGTGACGTACTGCAAGCAGATGGCGGCACCAGAACAGCAGCTATCACAGGTGGATATGTCGCCCTTTATCACGCCTTCCATAACTTAAGAAAACAAGGCATTTTGCCATTTATGCCATTAAATAAAATGATAGCGGCCACCAGTGTGGGTATTGTGAATGGCAGTATGCTACTTGACCTTTGCTACGAAGAAGATTACCAAGCCGAGGTTGATTTCAATGTGGTCATGACCGACAAAAATGAGTTTGTGGAAATTCAAGGAACTGCCGAGGGCAAACCTTTCTCCAAAGAAACCGTCGATGCCTTACTTTCTTTAGCCCGGCAAGGGATAGATAAACTGTTTAAAATCCAGAAGGAAACCCTAAGGGCTTTGTCTTGAATTCATATCCAGGTTCTTCACTTTTACTCACATTGGTTATGTATGGCTGGGGCTGCGTTTGCATTGATAATCGCTCTATTTTATACTTTAATTTTACTGCAACTTATGCGAGGCTTATAGGAAAATGACCCAGCTAGAATTAGCATGCAAGGGCACTGTTTCACCCCAGTTAAAGCACATAGCCGAAAAGGAAGGAGTAGAGACCGACTTTGTCCTCCAAGGCTTGGCTGAGGGTAAAATCGTAATCCCGGCCAACGTTAATCACACAAACCTAATCCCATGCGGGATAGGCAAAGGGCTAAAGACCAAGGTCAATGCCAACATAGGCACATCCTCAGATTTTTGCGATTTGAACACGGAACTAAGGAAATTACAGACCTCCATCGACTTTGGTGCCGACACTGTGATGGACCTGAGCACTGGGGGAGATATTTCAGCGATCAGGAGGGCTATTTTGAGTGCTAGCGCCGTGCCGGTGGGAACGGTGCCCATTTATCAGGCAGGTATCGAAGCTATTGAGAATCGTGGAGCCATTGTAAACATGAGTGTGGACGATATTTTCGCTGTAATCGAAGAACATGCCAAAGACGGTGTTGATTTTATGACAGTCCATTGCGGGGTGACCCAGGCATCTCTAGCCAGACTTAAAAAGCAGGGCAGGATGACTGATATAGTGTCCCGAGGAGGAGCTTTTCTCATCGGCTGGATGCTCCACAATGATAAGGAAAATCCCTTATATCAATATTATGACCGCCTACTGGGCTTGGCTCTTGAATACGATTTCACTTTAAGTTTGGGCGACGGCTTGCGTCCCGGGTGTTTAGCTGATGCCACCGACAGGGCTCAAATCGAAGAATTAATTATCCTTGGTGAATTAGTAGAGTGCTCCAGGGAAGCTGGCGTTCAAGCTATGATAGAAGGTCCAGGGCATTTGCCCTTGAACCAAATCGCCACTAATGTCCAATTGGAGAAAAGCCTCTGCCGTGGTGCGCCTTTCTACGTCCTTGGGCCTTTAGTGACTGATATAGGTGCTGGCTACGACCATATCACTGCTGCTATTGGGGGCGCAATTGCCGCTGCCGCTGGCGCAGACTTTTTGTGCTATGTTACCCCCACCGAACACCTTTCTCTCCCCAATGTGAAGGATGTTAAAGAGGGGGTAATCGCCTCCCGTATAGCTGCTCATGCCGCCGATATTGTCAAGGGCATAAAAGGTGCCAAAGAGTGGGATGAACAAATGTCCAGGGCACGCAAGGCCCTTGACTGGAAAACGCAAGCTAAACTATCGCTAGACCCAGAACTTTCACAGCAGGTCCATGGTAAGATTCCTGCTAACGGAGCGACGTGCAGTATGTGTGGCAAATATTGCGCTATGGCAATAGTAGAAAGGTATCTAAGCATTTCAGTAGGTAAATGCTAACTGATACTGCTTCGCTGAGCCCGTTCTGAGCGACGCGAGATTATTCCCCTTCATTGCGTTCAAGGTCAGAACGACGGGAAGCGAAAAGCTCGCAGCTAATATTTTAAAATGAAGGCGGAGATAATACCCGTTGGCACAGAAATTTTACTAGGCAATATAATTGATATTGATTCTTCATTTTTAGCCAATCAATTACCTTTGCTAGGAATCGACTTATACTTTATCTCTACGGTAGGCGACAATCAGGAAAGGTTGGTTAATACCCTAAAACAAGCTTGGAAGAGGGCAGACCTTATTATAACCACAGGTGGATTGGGACCTACCCAAGATGATATAACCCGAGAGGCCATTGGCGAGCTAGTGAATGAGGAATTGACAGTCGATGAGCTGTTATGGCAAGAATTGCAGGATTTGTTCAGACGCTATCTGAGGGAAATACCACAAAGCAATATCAAACAAGCAACTATCATACCGTCGGCTCAAATAATTCCCAATCGTATGGGCACAGCGCCCGGTTGGTGGGTTGAGAAGGACAATCACATAATTGTAGCCCTACCCGGACCACCTGATGAGATGAAATTAATGTGGCAAGAAAGCATTTTGCCCGAACTTAAACAAAGACTAACGGGAGAGGTCATCCTATCCAGGATAATTAAGACTTTCCGACTAGCTGAAGCTAAGGTAGATGAATTGGTAGCCCATGTTTCCAAAATGTCCAATCCTACTTTGGCCACTTATATTAAACCAGATGGTGTTTACCTGCGTATCACAGCCAAAGCAAAGGGAAAAACAGAAGCTCAACGCCTTGTTGCCCAAAGCGAAGAACAAATTCGAAACGTTCTTTCTTCTTATATTTGGGGGGTGGACGATGATACCCTGGGCTCTGTTATTGGGGAGTTGCTCAGAGCCAAAAACTTGAGTTTAGCAACTATGGAATCTTGCACTGAAGGGCTTCTCTGCAGCACCATTGCCAGTGGCCGGGAAAGCTGTACTTATTTCAAGGGGGGGTTGTTAGCTTGCTGTGATGAAGCTAAGATAGCTTGCGGTGTGGATATCTCCATTATTGAGCGATACGGCAAGGAAAGCACTCAACTAGCTAAGGCAATGGCTGAGACTGCACGCAGGAATTTGAAAACCGATATTGGCATGGGTGTTGGGGGTAATATGAGCCCCGATAAAAATTCCGGCAATGCATTTATATGCCTGAGCAGTGATAAATTTGAGCAAACCTTCACCCATACGCTCCATGGAAATCGCTCCCGAATGAAGCAACGGGCAGTTTATGCCGCCCTCTTTGATTTAAGAGGAATATTGCTCGAGGAGGTCTAATGCACTTAATTATAGACGGTTATTCCAGCAACCAAAAAATTCTCCGGGACGAAGATTTCCTTCGGAAGTGGTTGGAAAGTTACCCCGCCAGGATTGGAATGACCCGGATTTCACCGCCACACGTGCTCAGATACATAGGACCGGTGTTAGAGGATTGGGGAATATCAGGATTTGTTTTTATAGCGGAAAGTCATATTGGCATCCATACCTTCGTTGAGCAGAATTACATTAACATAGACATTTTCTCTTGCAAGGATTTTGATACTGAGAAAGCAATAAAAGATTTCCAAGAGGGATTCCAGTTGATTAAATTGCGAAACTGCCTGATTGATAGAGCATGGCCTAAAGCAGAATCTGCGATGGCCAATCCCCAGAGTTTTATTTACCATGAATGACCGCGACTGTAACCCTGAACCCTTCGCTTCTGGGCATGAGGGGACATTCCTGCCACAGAGGGTCTTTGCCGGATTAGCCCCACCCTATTCAAATTTACAGCAAGCCAAGACTGTAATTCTGCCTGTCCCCTACGACAGCACCAGTGAATGGCGAAGCGGATCTCGCCATGGCCCACAGGCTATTATCGATGCCTCCCAGTATTTAGAGCTTTATGATTTAGAGCTGGACCGCGAGATATATAAAGTTGGTATTTGTACCCTGCCCGAGGTAGAACCCATACTGAGCAGCCCCCAGGACATGATTGACAGAGTTTATCAAGTGATTAAAGGCTTAATACAAAAGGAGAAATTTGCAGTGTTGCTTGGTGGAGAACACTCCCTTTCTTTAGGCGCAGTTCGAGCTTTCAAGGAAGCGTTTCCCGGACTTTCTGTGTTGCAACTGGATGCCCATGCCGACCTTCGAGATGAATATCTGGGGACTAAATACAGCCAGGCTTGTGTTATGCGCCGCATCTTTGAGCTTTGCCCTGTCTCCCAGGCAGGGATGCGCAGCCTTAGCTGGGAAGAAAAACAATTCTTAACACAAAATAAGCTAAAGCCTTTTTATATGTCTGATTTGGCATCGAATACAGCTTCTCTAGACCAGATAGTGGACTCGCTTAGCGAAGATGTCTATGTCACCATAGATGTAGATGTTCTCGACCCTTCCATTATGCCGGCAGTAGGCACTCCCGAGCCCGATGGCATGTCATGGCGGCAGATCCTGGATATAATAGAATCGGTTGCTCTTCACAAGCATGTAGTGGGCTTCGATTTAATGGAATTTTGCCCCGGGGAGGGGCCCGGGTCTTGCGCTTTTCTGCTGGCTAAATTAGCTTACAAGTTTATCGGTTGTGCTATGCCGCAAGAAGGATAATGAGGGGTAATA
>SOHS01000088.1 GCA_004377135.1 Dehalococcoidia bacterium
CTTGGTTTGAGCATCTGCCACAGCATAGTGACCGAGCACGGCGGGCAGATATATGTCAGCAGCCAATTGGGTAAGGGAGCTACTATTTTTATCGAACTACCCATTAAAAGTAGCGCTCATATTAAGAGTTTACTATAAAGCAAGCTAACGCCAACGAGAAAAGCATTTTAATGGTTAAAAGGGAGTAATATGGGTATGCCTAGCCAACGAGAAACATTGCTTATCGTCGACGATGAAGACGTAGTCACGAGACTCCTTCGCCTGAAACTATAAAAGGAAGGCTACCAATGCGAGGAAGGGAATAATGCTAGAGAGCTTTGTTGAATTGGGTTATCTTCAGAAAGTTAGGTTTTCAGAGTCTACATGGCAATATTATGACTCTAGAGTGTTTTAGCCAGTAGAGGGGTAATCACGTCTATTAGCTCCTGGATATTAAATGGCTTGGTTATATATCCCTCAGCTCCCATCTCCGTAGCAAACTTCTTGTTGAGTTCATTTCCGACAGCAGTAAGTATAACCACTGGGATTCCCTTGGTTGCCTCATCAGCCTTGATTTGTGAGCAAGCGGCATAACCATCCATCTTTGGCATTATAAGGTCCATAAGGATGAGGTCTGGTTTCTGTCCTTTAGCGATTTCTACTGCTTCTTCACCGTTGGTTGCTTCGAGGACGACATAGTCCTTATCCAGTATCCTTCCTACTGTTAGTCTTATACCTGTTTCGTCATCAGCTATGAGTATTTTTTTCTTGTCCATTCAACGCCTTCTTAGTTCTTCACAATATTACCGATAATGTTTCAACATGTGACTACTTCCCCCTGGGATTGAAGAAACCGGTGCAATTTCACCGGATTAGTACTTTTCGTTAAGGCATTTTCTAGCTTGACTATCTTTCTCTTTACCAAATCAGCCAACGCCTGATCTAGAGTCTGCATCCCCTCTGGTGTACTCACCTCAATGGTAACAGGTATCTCGAAGACCTTCGTTTCACGGATTTTTCTTTTGATTGTCTCGCTGGCCAACATTATTTCAAAGGCGGCTATTCGCCCTCCATCAATACGGGGGAGGAGAGCTTGTGATATTACTGCCTCTATTACTTGTGACAATTGTATTCTAATTTGCTGTTGTTGACCGTAAGGGAATACGTCAATTATGCGGTCAATAGACTGGGGAGCGTCGACTGTATGTAGCGTACCGAGCACCAAGTGCCCTGTCTCAGCAACTGTGATAGCCGCACTTATCGTGTCCAGATCACGCATTTCGCCGATGACTATTACATCCGCATCATGTCTGAGAGCATGTATTACTGCGGTGGCGAATGATTTGGTGTCATCTCTTAGGTCCCGCTGTCGGATGAGGCATTTCTTGTTGCGGAATACAAATTCAATAGGATCCTCAATAGTAATAACACTTCGTGTTGCAGTACCATTAAGATGACTGAGCATCGCTGCTAGGGTAGTTGACTTACCACTACCAGAGGGACCAGTTACTAGAATGAGTCCCTTCGGCTTAAGTATAAGTTCCTTGAGAATTTGGGGTAGTCCCCATTCATCAATAGATGGGATATAAAATGGTACGAACCGGAAGGCAAGACTAATTACACCTCTCTGTCGCAACGCGTTGACCCGGAATCGAGCTAATCCGGGAAGGGTATAGGTACAGTCCAGCTCCCATTCTCTATCAAGAACTGACCTCTGATCTTGAGTCGCGATTTGTTCTAGGACGAGTTCAATATCTTTAGCTGTCATTGGTGGTAAATCTTCCTGTGGTATCAGTTCGCCATCAATACGGAGCACGGGCGGGCTTGTCACTGTGAGGTGTAAATCTGAAGCACCTTTATTTACCATCGATTTGAGAAGTTCATCTATTTGCATATTGGATCTCCACAACCATATGCCTTAGTTGACTTTTTTGTTCCTTATTTATACTCCTTTATCTCTTGGATTTACCAAAACATGGTCGATTTCAATCCTTGTAGCTTCCGCCTGAATCTTGTTCAAGTCCTCTTCGGTGAATAATCTCCATCCCCTTCTATCTCTATGCAGCTTGATTAGTAATCCTCGCTTGAGCCAGCGGAACAAAGTAGGACGACTAATGCCTGCTTTCTTACATACCTCTGTGGATTCGTAGTATCTCTTACCATCGATTTCTCTTGGCATTACTCCACCTCTAAATGATATTGAGTGATACGTTTCAATCTTCATCAATAGTAGTATGAACAAGCTCTAGTGTCTATCACACATTTGGGCTAGTATGCTTAGTACTTTAGTAATTCAGCCTTGAATATCCAGCGGCATCATCGGAGATCTTCACGCATACACTATTATTCACACGGTCATGTAATATGCATGATACAATCGAACCAGCGCCGAGGAAAGAGGAGAATCTGGTTGGGTTCTAAAATATGACCAAAGCTTTTCTGTCCTATGCTGAAATCAAAAAGAGTTTTCAATCTACCGACCCGATGGTGGTGATAATTTAGCTAGTTGTTGAAATTTAACCTTATGACTTTCTGTTGGATATATTGAGTCGAATATTTCGAGAAATGCTGGGTAACAATCCGCTAAATCGTACAATTAAAGCCGCTTGGTCGCTCCATCGATGAGTTGGTGCTTAACAAATAATAGATTGATGTGAAGCAAGTGGAAACAAGGATAGACCAAGCATGATTCTCATGTTAGACTCAACACTAAAATACGACTAGGAGGATACTATGGATGTAATTGGAGCTATACGTACCAGAAGAAGTATTCGCGTCTTCAAGCCTGACCCTATTCCCAAAAAGGTCTTGCAGGATTTGTTGGATGTTAGCCGCTGGGCACCATCGGGAGGAAATGTCCAACCCTGGCATTTTGACGTTTTGGCAGGTGAATTGCTAGCGAAGGTAACAGCCAGACTTGTGGAGAAAGCAAAAACATGGGATGGCCATGACTATATGGACACCAAGCCAGACCTGCCCAGAACAGGTCCTTATTCCAAGCTTTTGATGCCAAGACGGCAATCGTTAAAAGCACTACAGGACGCCATCCGCTACCCTCCAGGCACTAAAAATCTGGAAGCAAAGCAACTTGAGCACCGAGAGCACATGCTGCGCTTCTTTGACGCCCCTAGCGCGATAATTGTTTGTTCCGATGACCGCGGTCCTACTTCCATAGTGAGTATCGGCGCGGTCACTCAAACTATCTGTCTGGCTGCCCTCACTTATGGTCTGGGTACATGTATTATGGGTATACCGGTCTTATGGCCTGAAATATTTCGGGAGTTGCTTAATATCCCCAAAGACAGGGCCATCGTGACATCAATAGCCATTGGCTATCCTGACCTCAGGGCTCCGATTAACACATTTCCACGACCCCGCGAACCATTAGATAATTTAATCGAGTGGCA
>SOHS01000007.1 GCA_004377135.1 Dehalococcoidia bacterium
GAACTAAGCACAGAGGTTCTCCGATGAGTGGGGCGGAAGGACTTCGGTTTGGTTGACATAAAAATCCTGATGTGCAAGGAGGTGAGAGAATGGCAATAGCCGAGGTAAGCGTTGTCCCGTTAGGAACAAAGACTCCTTCAGTCAGCCAGTACGTGGCACGCGCGGTCAAGTTTCTGGAGCAGGAAAAGGACATAAGGTACGAGATGACTGCAATGGGGACGATTATAGAGGGCGACCTGGACAGGATTCTAGCGGTGGTAAAGAAGATGCACGAGGGGATATTTGGGGAGGGGGTTGCCAGGGTGATAACCACGGTTAAAATTGACGACCGGCGAGACAAAGCCCAGGGCATAAAGGCGAAGCTGGATTCGCTCAAAAAGAAGCTATAGGATTGGCTTAGTTACCCCCAAGTTTATTTCTACATTTTTCCCTCTTAAGGTAAGAGGGGGTAGGGGAGTTATGGAAAAATACCTTCATAACGATCCAAGTATAAAATTAGACCGACGCCGCCTCAGGAAGAATGCAACCGATGCTGAGCGAAAACTGCAGAGTATATTGCGAAGTAGACGGATGGCTGGTCTTAAGTTCTTTCGACAATATGGTGCAGGCCCATATGTCCTCGATTTTTACTGTCCTGAACGAAGGTTAGCCATTGAAGTCGATAGAGGACAACATGCAGATGTATACGGCCAACAATTATGATGCTCATCGTGATAGGTATCTCAAGGAATTGAACATTCGAGTGATAAGGTTCTGGAATAACGACGTGTTGCAGAATATCGAGGGGGTAGGGCAAAGGATTAAAGAGGAGGTCGAGAAACATTCATAACCCCCTTTATCCCCCTTATCTTAAGGGGGATGTTTTGTGAAAAGCTAAACTATTACTGTCATATGGCTAACGAGGGACAACCAATAAATCTTTCTCTTATGCTTTCTTTACTCCAGGATATGCCTGCTTACAGACAGTTGGTGGGGGAGCTGGCCACAGCAAAAGGCGAGCATAAAGCAACCGTACTTGATACTGCCAAGCCTTACTTGATTGCCGCTCTTTACCAAGAGCTCGATTTGCCCCTCATGGTGGTGACCGGTCAGCCTGAGAGTGCCAGGAAGCTTCATGAACAGCTTCGAGCCTGGTGTTCCCCTTCGGCCGAGTTACATCGTCTCCCTGAGCTCGACTTCCTGCCTTATGATAGCTCTCAGCTATCGGCTGTCAGCTATCCGATGATAGAGAGGTTGAGGGCACTAGCGACCTTGGCCCTTTGTGAAGAGAGCGATAAACCTCCCTTGGTAGTGACCTCAGCCCTGGCAATCATGAGTAAAACTATCCCGAAAGGGGATTTTGCCGCTGCCTGCCATATTTTCAAGCCAGGCATGGCTGCTGAGCCCCTGGAGCTACTACGCCGGTGGCAAAGCATGGGCTATGAGGTGGAGGATGTTGTCGAGGTGCCCGGGCGGATGAGTAAAAGGGGTGGCATTATCGATGTCTTTCCCCCGTGCAGCCAGTTGCCAGTTCGAATAGAGTTCTTTGGCAACCGGATAGAGAGCATGAGGTGCTTCGACCCGGAAAGCCAACGCTCAACCAGCCCCGTATCATCGGTGATTGTCACACCGGCCAAAGAGTTTATACCAATAGCTGATAGCTGTGAGGTGATGGATGGAAGCGTATTTGGTTACCTTGGCGGTGATGCCTTGCTTGTTCTCGATGACCCTGAAGGAATTGAACTTACCATCACCAGGCTGAACGAGGAAGCGCAAGAATTAATAGCCGCAAAGATGGAAAGAGGCGAGCTGCCTGAGGACTTTCCTTCTCCTTATCTCACCTGGGAAGAATTAGAGTCACAGATGAAGGAAAAGCATCGCCTGGCACTGGCAACATGGGATGCCGCCCGGGGCTATAGACAGGCTTTGCCCTTCACCAGAGCCCAGAGTTATGGAAGCCAGCTGGAAAGGTTCCTCAAAACAGCTAAGCAAATGGTGGAACAAAAACAGCGCGTGGTCGTAGTCAGCCATCAGGCAAATCGTCTGGCTGAACTTCTCCAGAAAGAGGACATTCATACTTCGCCGGTATCACAGATAGAACAGATACCTCCGCCCGCTTCAATCACCCTGTTCCAGGGCTCACTGGACGGAGGCTGGCTACTGGATGACAGGCTGACTCTTATTACTGATGTCGAGCTGTTCGGCTTTGTGAAGCAGCCGCGAGCAGGCAGAAAGAGGCCGATACCTCACCAGTGGTTTCTTCCTCAGTTAGCTCCCGGCGATTATGTCGTTCATGTTGACCATGGCATCGCCAGGTTCCACGGTCTGACCAGGAGATCCTCTGATGGAATGGAGAGAGAATACCTTGTTTTAGAGTATGCCGCCGGTGACAGGCTCTATGTGCCTACCGAGCGAATGGACCGCGTCAGCCGCTATATCGGTGCTGGCGATCAGGCACCACGCTTGAGCCGTTTGAGAACCCCGGAATGGCAGAGGACGAAGAAAAAGGTTAAAGAATCGGTGGCTGAAATTGCCCATGAGCTGATTGACCTTTATGCTGCCCGGGAGATAGCTCCGGGCTTCGCTTTCTCTAAAGATTCACTATGGCAACAGGAGATGGAGGCATCGTTTCCCTATATGGAAACACCGGATCAGATTGAGGCAATCATGACGGTTAAAGAGGACATGGAAAAAGCCAAGCCCATGGACCGGCTCATCTGTGGGGATGTGGGCTATGGCAAGACCGAGATAGCCTTGCGTGCTGCTTTTAAGGCGGTTATGAATAATAAACAGGTAGCTATTCTGGTCCCGACCACCGTGCTGGCTCAGCAGCATTTCATTACCTTTACCGAGAGGTTGCAGACCTTTCCTTTAAGAGTAGAGATGCTGAGCCGCTTCTGTCCGCCGGAAAAAGAAAGGGAAATTCTTGAAGGCTTAGCCAATGGCACTGTGGACATATGCGTTGGCACTCATCGTCTGTTGCAAAAAGACATCACATTCAAAGACCTGGGAGTGATAATAATCGACGAGGAACAACAGTTCGGCGTGGTACAGAAGGAAAAACTCAGGCAGATAAGGAGGGAAGTGGACACCCTGGCTCTTAGTGCTACTCCTATCCCCCGCACCCTGCACATGTCTTTAACCGGAATCAGGGATATGAGCATCGTGGAAACGCCTCCCGAAGAACGCCTGTCTGTCCAGACCTATGTTGGGGGTTATGATGACACTCTGGTCAGGCAGGTGGCATTGCGGGAACTGGAGAGGAATGGTCAGGTCTTCTTTGTCCATAACCGCGTTCAGAGCATTGCCTGGGCTGCCAGCAAATTACAGGATTTAGTGCCCGAAGCTCGAATCGCTGTAGCTCATGGGCGAATGCCTGAAGAGCAA
>SOHS01000026.1 GCA_004377135.1 Dehalococcoidia bacterium
CCCTTGCCTTTTCACCAAGAAGCAGACGATACAGCCTCTCTGCCTCACGGCGACATAACTCCTCATTTGTGTGGCTGTAAACCAAGCGGACTAATTGGCTGAAAGGGGGATAATTGTATCGGCGGCGATAATCTATTTCCTTGTAATAAAACCCGAGATAATCATGCCTGGCAGCAGCTTCAATAGTGTAATTATCGGGAGAATAAGTCTGGATGATAACCCTTCCTGCTTTAACCCCACGCCCAGCCCTGCCAGCTACCTGACACAGGAGTTGAAAAGTGCGCTCGCCACTCCTGAAATCGGGAAAATTTAGGCCAGTATCGGCACTTATTACCCCGGCCAGGGTCACTTGAGGTAAATCCAGTCCCTTGGCTATCATCTGGGTGCCAATAAGCACGTCTGCCTTGTGGTCACGAAAATTCTTTAGCAACTCCTCATGAGCATATCTCCCGGTAATCACATCTCTGTCCCAGCGAAGCAATTTTGCTTCAGGGAAGAAATGCCTTATCTCTTCTTCTACCCTCTGCGTGCCAATGCCCAGAAACCTGAGATTGCGCCGAGAACACCGGGAACAGCTCTGAGGTACCGGGATAGAATAACGGCAACGATGGCAAATTAGTTTTTTCTCCATTGAATGGTAAGTAAGGGCTATGGAGCAGCGGGGGCAGCGAAAGACAAAGCCACAGTTACGACATCGAACAAAGGTGGCTGTGCCCCGACGGTTAAGAAAAAGAACTATCTGCTCACACTGCGCCAGGGTTTTTTTCACGGCAGCTAATAAGGAACGGCTCAACAAGCTTGTGTTTCCGGCTTTAAGTTCTTCTCTTAAATCCACTATGCTTACTTCGGGGAGAGGGGAATAACCACGAGGAGTAATTCTTTCCTTTAGTTCTACAAGCTGATACTCACCTTGCTGTGCCTTATGGAAACTGCCGATATCAGGGGTAGCACTGCCGAGGATGACAGCAGCATCGCTGAGTTGAGCCAATCTAATGGCCACGTCGCGGGCATGATAACGAGGCGATTTATCATCTTGTTTATATGTCCATTCATGCTCTTCATCGATAATGATAAGACCGAGGTCTGGCAGGGGCGCAAATAAGGCGCTCCTCGGTCCGATGACAACATCGCAGTTTCCCTCCATTATCCATTGCCATTCGTCGAACTGTTCTCCCAGGGAAAGCCCACTATGCAATACTGCCACACGCCCGGGGAAGCGACTAGCAAATCTCTCTACTGTTTGCTGGGTCAAACCGATTTCGGGGATAAGGCAAATGCCACGCTTACCGGCGGCAATAACCTGAGCTAATGCCCGCAGGTAAATCTCAGTCTTTCCGCTGCCAGTAACGCCAAAAAGGAGAAAAACCGGTGGCCTTCCGGATTGCCTCGCCTTCCCTACAATGACATCTTGGATTGATTCCCAGGCAGTCTTTTGAGATGAAGTGAGAACCGGAGGCGGAGAGGTTGTGAAGCTGAGGTGAGCTAAGGGGTCACGTCTTACCCTGAGCCTTTCCACCGAGACCAAACGGCGGCTCTCCAGGGCTTTGATAGTGGCAGGAGAGCAATTGAGACGTTTCTTCAGTTCGCTAATTGAAATAGGTTGAGCGTGCCCGGACATAAATTCCAAAAGTTCTGTCTGCTTATAAGCTCTAGCCTTATCCAGGCGAGCCTTCGCCACTTCAATTTCTTCTCTGCCAGCTATTAGCTTAATATAGGGAAGCGTTTTGGGCTTTACCCTTGCCTTTTCTAATTCCAGAGTTTTTGTGATTAGCTGACGGTCTAGCAACTGGTCGGTGATTTGCCTGGCTTTTTTTTTGCCAATTGCTTTCTCCAGCTCAGCCAAGCTTGTTTTCCCTTTCGCCCTCATAATATGAAGGGTTTGCCTTTGCTCTGGTGTTAGCGATGATAAATCTACCTGGGAATTTGTTAGCTGAAAGCAGGTAATAGCCCGCCTCTCAAATCCCGGAGGCAGCATCAAAGCCAGGGCATCGAAAAGTGGGGCAAAATAGCGTTCGCTTATCCACCGGGCAAGCTTTATTTGTATCGGGGAAAGCAAAGGAAAATCAGTAACAACCCCAGCTATTTCCTTAGTTTCTTCAACCGATGGCTCGTCTGATAATCGGAGCACGATCCCCTGAATAACCCTGGAGCCAAAGGGCACCCATACTGCTTGCCCGGCACTAATATTGAGCCCTGGCGGTATGGCATAGCAAAAAGTTGACCGGCCCCCCGGTGAATTGACTGCCACCTCGGCGTAGTTCATTCAGAGGTATGTTTTTCTTCTTGAGGCGTGGCTTGCTCTTCCTGAGACGCGGCCTGCTCTTCTTGAGACACAGCCTGCTCTTCTTGAGCCGTGGCTTGCTCTATTGTCCTCTCTCGCCTTTCTTTAAGTCGAGCCCGCTTAGCACTGAGCCTGCGCATATAATAGAGCTTGGCCCGGCGCACCTTTCCATGCCTGAGTACCTCTACATTTTGCACTGAAGGTGACTGTAAAGGGAAAGTACGCTCCACTCCAATGCCGTAAGAAACCCTCCTTACCGTAAAGCTTCCACCATCAACGCCCTTCCTCATTTTAATCACCATTCCTTGGAAGTGTTGCAGTCGCTCCCTAGCCCCTTCCATAGCCTTTAAACTAACCTTGACTGTATCGCCCGGGGAAATTTGAGGAATGTTGGGGTTCATTTTTGGTCTAACAATTTCTCTAATATCCATTTCCTTTCCTCATCGCAGAGATTGCCCTTCTCCAAGAGGTCAGGGCGTCGTTTCGCCGTTCTCAGGATAGCCTGATGGCGTCGCCATTGAGCAATTTCACCGTGATCTCCTGAAAGCAATACCGAGGGTACTGACCGACCCTGATATACCTGAGGCCTAGTATATTGGGGATATTCCAAAAGCCCGTTGCTGTGAGAATCACTGCCGGCGGAATCTTGTGAGCCAAGCACTCCTGGTATAAGTCTAACGATAGCATCCACCACAACCAGGGCAGCTAATTCCCCTCCACTAAGTACATAATCCCCGATACTGATTTCATCAGTGGCTAAGTGCTCACACACTCTTTCGTCTAAACCTTCGTAATGGCCACAAATCAACATAAGATGAGGGCGGAGGACTAACTCCTGAGCAACAGCTTGAGAAAAAAGCCTCCCCTGAGGAGTGAGTAATATGATAGGCATCTCACTTACACCAAGTTGTTGTTTTACTGCCCCTGCTGCCTCAAATATAGGCTCAGGCTTAAGCACCATGCCAGGTCCACCGCCGTAAGGATAGTCATCCACAGTATGATGTTTGTCATGGGTGTAGTCGCGAATATCATGAATCATTATGTTCACCAATGCCTGCTCCCGGGCACGCTTGATTATGCTCTCGTTAAGCGGAGAGGCAAACATTTCAGGGAAGAGACACAAAATATCAATACGCATGGATCCCATCAATAAAAACCCTCGAAGTGCATATCTTACCACGCAGGCAGCGACAAAATAAAGTCTCGTGCTTCCCCGTGACTCTGGCTCTCAGGGAGCACTGCATCCATTGGGCTATATATAGCACCACTCTGTTTTCAATCTCCAAGACGAAATTTGTTCGAAAATTTAAAAAAAACGCCAAAAGGTATTGACAAAATGAGGATAAGGTTTATAATAGAATTGTGGGGAAAAGTGGGGAAAAAGGGTAAAAGGTAGTGCACTATGACAGAAGGTGTGGAGTCAGAGGTATTGTCTGGCGTCTACGGGAATTATGGACACAGCCTTAATATATTGCGAGTACTCCTTTTTTGCATGAAATACCCCAAACTGAAGTTCACCGCTGAGTGCATTGCGGTGAATCAAGGAATGGATAGAGTTGTATTGGAGAAAGAGATAGAGGGTCTAATTAGTCAAGGAATACTGGGCAGAAAAAGTGATGCAGGTATTACCTACTATTGCCTAAACAGGACGCAACAGGAATTGACGGAATTAACTGAGGAATTTCTGAGAGATTGGCACTTGCATGAAATAGGAGTAAGAGCTGGGAGAGATTAATATGTTTTTTGGTGAGTATACATATAAGGTTGACGAAAAGGGAAGAGCGCCTCTGCCGCCAAAATTCAGGCGACAGATGAAGGAGGGCGTGATATTAGCCAAGGGGATGGGAGAGAAATGCATTGCTGCTTACCCTGTAGCTGAGTGGAAAAGATTGTCCGACAGCCTAGCTGCCAAGGCGGTAACTCCAGCTAACTTGAGGAGGTTAAATCGTGCTATCTTCGGCTCCGCCTTCGGTGCCTCACTTGATGGGCAAGGCAGGATAATATTGCCATTCTCCCTGCGCGAGTACGCCGGGATTGGTGATACAGCGATTGTTGTCGGTGCCAATAACTGTGTTGAACTCTGGAGCGAAGGTGAATGGCAGGCTGAGAAAAAATCGGCCGAAGAGCAGGCGTCAGAGATAATTGAGAGTTTTGGAGCATAGTGAATGATCGTAGCCATGTCCTTACCGGTCCACGTGCCTGTCCTGCTTGATGAAGTTATAGCAGGGCTACAGCCTCAGCGAGGAGGCTACTTCGTTGATTGCACTGTTGGTCTCGGGGGACACGCGGCAGCGATACTGGAAAAAATTTCACCCTCAGGAAGACTTTTAGGCATTGATGCCGACCCCGAAGCCATCAAATTAAGTCAAGATAAGCTTAGTGACTATGGCGAAGCAGTTACTTTAGTTAATGACAACTTTGTTAACCTTGAGGCTATCTGCGGAAGAAACCATTTTCATCCAGTTGATGGTATTCTTTTCGACCTTGGTGTTTCCTCTCTGCAACTGGATACAGCCGAACGTGGCTTCAGCTTCCACCTCGATGCTCTCCTAAATATGAGGTTCGATCCCGGGCAAGGGTTAACCGCATCGGATATCGTCAACAGCTTCTCTGAGCAAGAGTTGGCTAAGCTCATAGAAAAATACGGTGAAGAGCGTCGTAGCCGACGGATAGCGCGGTACATCGTTCAAAACCGCCCTATCACCACCACCGTGGAGCTTGCCCGCTTGGTAGAGCAAGCTTTAGGCGGCAAGCGTGCCAGAATTCACCCTGCCACAAGAACCTTTATGGCACTTCGCATCGCGGTCAACAGCGAACTACAGAATCTGGAGCTGGCTCTCAAACAAACTATTAATCTCCTTCAACCGGGGGGGAGGTTAACAGTCATCAGTTATCATTCTCTGGAAGACCGTATAGTTAAACAATTCATGCGATACGCGGCCAGCAGCTGCCTATGCCCCCCGGGAACAGTAATATGTCGCTGTGGGCATAAGCCCACCTTGAAGCTCATTTCACGGAAGGTCACTAAACCTACCTCGTTGGAGATAGAATCCAACCCGCGCAGCCGTAGCGCCAAATTAAGGATAGCCGAGCGACTCAACTAGGCAGCATCCTCAGCAAAAAAGGAGGTGAACATGACAAAGAAAATCATTTCAGCTATTGACGTGGGCACAACGAAAGTAGCCACCATCGTGGCTAATGTCAAAGCGGAAGACGACATTGAAGTTTTAGGAGTGGGAGTCGTTCCCTGTCGTGGCCTACATAAAGGCATCGTTGTCAATATGGATGAAGCCAGACAGTCCATTGCCGCATCAGTGAAGGAAGCTCAAAGAATTAGCGGCATACGTATAGATTCTGCCTATGTTGGGGTTACCGGCAGGCACATAAGCAGCCTGAATAATCGGGGGGTGGTAGCTATCCCCCGAGACGATCGATTAGTGCGTACTCAGGACCTTAAACGGGTGCTATCTGCGGCTCGTAATATCACCGTCACTGAGGGAAAGAAGGTGCTCCACGCCATTCCTCGCTCTTACGCCCTGGATGGACAGGAGGGAGTGAGACAGCCAGTAGGCATGCATGGGTCCAGGTTAGATGTAGAAACCCATATCGTCACTGCTTCAGTAACTTCGATACAAAACCTGGCCAAATGCGTCCGCAGTGTTGGCGTTGATGTTGATGACCTCATCCTCGAGCCTCTGGCTAGTGGAGAAGCAACATTGACTCCGGAGGAAAGAGAATCAGGTGTTATCATGGCTGACATCGGGGGCGGTACCACGGATATAGCGGTATTTAAGAATGGCAGCATCTATCACACCGGTATCCTTCCAGTAGCCGGTTACCAGGTAACCAGCGACATCTCCATAGGCTTGGGCCTGCCTTTTAATATTGCGGAAAAGATGAAGAAGAGATATGGCAATGTCACACCTACTTTAGATATGGACCAAACAGTCCAAGTGGGTATCGAGAATGGTCATAGCGCCTCTTATAAAGACCTGTGCAATATTATCCGGGCTCGCATGGAGGAGTTGCTACAACTCATATTGCTGGAGATGCCCACCAGCGATTATCAGACCCTGGCGCCCTGTGGTTTAGTGCTCACCGGTGGCACATCCAATCTGTCCGGGCTTGACGAGTTAGGACAGTCACTGTTGCGAATTCCGGTGCGCAACGGCCGACCTTTGAGTACGGGTATCTATGGCATTTCCGATATCCTGAATGATCCGGCTTACGCTACTACCCTGGGACTTATCCTATGGCAGGTACGAGGCAAAGAAGGATCAACTTACAGAGAAAAAAGGGCTGGTACTTGGAGCAGCTTTATGAGTTTAATTAGAAAGCTGTTTCGTGCCTGACTTGTGAAAGGAGGTTAGAATGGCAAAACAAATTTATACTCCATCTCCAGCAAAAATCAAAGCCATTGGCATTGGCGGCGGCGGTTGCAATGCCATTACTCGCATGGTCCGTGAAGAGATAAAGGGTGTTGACTTCATGGCCATGAATACCGATGGCCAGGCGCTGGCTCTGGCTGAAGCTCCTACCAGAATTCAACTGGGTGAGAAATTGACCAAGGGTTTGGGCGCCGGTGGCGACCATAAGCTTGGAACCAAAGCAGCCGAAGAAAGCCGCAGCATAATCGAAGACCTTGTTCAGGGTGCTGATATGGTGTTTATCGCTGCTGGCATGGGCGGTGGCACAGGCACAGGTGGCATTCCTGTAGTGGCTGAGGTGGCTAAGCAGAGTGGCGCTCTCACCATTGCAGTTGTGACCAAGCCCTTCACCTTTGAGGGAACGCATAGAGCTCAAGTAGCTGAGGAAGGACTGGTTGAACTCTCGGACAAGGTTGATACACTTATCATCATACCTAATGACCGCCTTCTTCAGCTCTGCGATGCCAAGACAAGTGTGGAGAACGCCTTCAGGCTAGCAGATGATGCTCTTCTATTGGGAGTTCAGGCTATCTCCGAAGTAGTTACCGTCCCGGGACTGATCAACCTGGACTTCGCCGATATTAAATCGGTAATGAGAGACGCTGGCCCAGCCTGGCTGTCTGTGGGTAAAGCCAGCGGGCAAAGTCGCGCTGCTGAAGCGGCTAAGGCTGCTCTGGCTAGCCCCTTGCTCGACGTATCCGTAGACGGAACTACGGGGGTGCTGTTCAATATTACTGGTGGCCCAAGTCTCACTCTGTTTGAGTGTAATGAGGCTGCCCAGGTAATCAGCCAGGCAGTAGACCCCGACGCCAACATAGTCTTTGGCGTGGTCTTTGACCCCAAGATGGATAGCGAGGTTCGAATTACCGTTATCGCTACTGGCTTCGCTAAGCAACAAGGCAGGGGAATATACAGTGCCGATGAGCTTCGTCGCCTGATAAGAGGCAGCAGCGATGCTCTCGACGTACCCTCTTTCTTACGCCGTGCTCAGCATTTTCCTGCCTCCCATCTGGAGAGTGGCTCCAAAACTCCCGCACCGGTTACTCCAGAGCCGACCAAAATATCTAGACAGTAAACCTAAATCTCATTAGGGGTTAGGGGTAGGGGTAGCTTAAGCTACCCCTTTCCCCCTACGATGCTGCAACAAATTTTCCCCAGCACTCAGAGCACTGAGTGCTGGGTTGCATTATTTTTAAAATTGTGGCATAATAATTGATTAGACCTTTAAATCAGTCCAGTGAGGCTGGTAAGGGGAAAAATGCTTAAGCATACCGCAATAGAAGCACCAATTGAGACCTCTTGCCAGTTTGAAGGCAGGAGGTTTTTTAATGCCTGAAAAGGTTCTCCTGACCTCAAGGGAGATAGGGCGGGCGTTAGCTCGCATTGCTCACGAGATTGTAGAAAAGAATAAGGGTGCGGAAGATGTTGTGCTCGTAGGAATGCGAACTCGGGGAGTGCCTTTAGCCAAACGCATAGCTGAAATAATCGAAGGCTTCGAAGGAACCCCAATCCCCGTGGGTACTCTGGATATTGGCCTTTATCGCGATGACATTTCACCTTCGGAATTAAAGCCAGCGAACCAGAGCCACACTGATATCCCCACTAGTATCGCGGATAGGCGAGTAATCGTGGTTGACGATGTTCTCTATACTGGACGAAGTATTCGTGCCGCTATGGATGCCCTGATGGACATGGGACGTCCGAGCTCTATTCAATTAGCTGTACTTATCGACCGTGGCCATCGAGAGCTTCCCATCCGGGCCGATTATGTCGGTAAAAATATACCAAGCTCTCAAGATGAGGAGATACAGGTCCAACTTGAGGAAATTGATGGTGTAGATGGGGTAATAATCGGGAGTCTGGCCAACAGGCAGCTAATTAGAGGAAATTGAGGGGGGAGACGTCGTGAATCTGGCAAATAGAGATCTGGTGACCATAGATGATTTGTCCAACGGGGAAATCGAAGCGTTGTTTTCCCTGACAGACGAGATGGCGAACTCCCCAAATGAGCAGTCTGGACTATGCCAGGGGAAGATCATGGCCAGCTTGTTTTTTGAGCCAAGCACCAGAACACGGCTTTCTTTTGAAGCGGGGATGCTTAGGCTTGGGGGGCGTGTCATAAGTGCAGTCGACATAGGGGCAAGCTCCCTGGCCAAAGGCGAAAGCATTGCTGATATGGCGAAGGTGGTCGGGAGCTATGCCGATATAATTGTTATCAGGCATCCCTGGGAAGGAGCAGCCAAGGTGGTTGCCGACTACGCTGGCATCCCGGTGATAAATGCTGGCGACGGGAGCCACGAACATCCCACCCAAACCTTATGCGACCTCTATACCATTAGAAAAGAAAGACAGACCGTTAAGGGACTCAGAATTGCTCTCTGGGGAGACTTGAAACACGGGCGAACAGTACATTCCCTGATCTACGCCTTAGCCAGATTTGGTGCCACTATTCTCTTCTGCCCCGGCCCAGGGCTTGAGATGCCTGAGCATGTCCTCAGGAGACTAAGCACGGAATATAGAGGTGAGTTAAAAAGATGCAGGGACCTGAACCAGGATCTTGAAAGAGGATTCTTCCCTATCGATGCCATATACATGACTCCAGTTAGCCCACATCAACTTGCCATGTTGCCTGATATAAGTATCCGAGTGGAATTAAAGGCGGGGGTTGACGCCCTTTATGTCACCAGGCTTCAAAAGGAAAGGCAAGCGCCCACGGTGGAGGAAAAAGAGCTGCTAAAAGGCTACCCGGTGGTAGATAAAAAACTCCTTAAAGGAAAGGAGTTTAAGAAAACACTGGTTATGCATCCGCTACCCCGTGTTGATGAGTTGACCCATGAGGTGGATGCCGACCCCAGGAGCATGTATTTCAAGCAGGCAGCTTATGGGATGCCCGTCAGAATGGCGCTCATAGCCCTCTTATTGGGGGCCAAGGAAGTCACAATGCCTGAAGAACAGGATTCCTTTGTCCGGAAGATAGATTACCCTGTTTATAAGCGAGATTCCGGGGTTAACTGCCCTAATGCAAAGTGTGTCTCAAACCAGGAAACAGAAGTAAAGTACATAAAGCCTGAGTTCAAAATAGTAAGTCGCGAGCCTTTAACAATGCGGTGTGTCTACTGCGACCATGATCTTCATCCTCAATATATCGCCAGTTCAGATTGGCATGAGGGAAAGTTAGAGAGCAAGAAATATCACAGCGCTGATAGCCACTGGGCTCGCAAGATTAAACCCGAGAATCTGATTATCTTTGCTTCGGAAAAGGAAGCTCAGGCCCAGCAGTTTAAGCCCAGCAGCTATGCCAGAAAATGAATAAAGAAGCTATCTTTCTGCTTATCCGTGGCGGTCATATAATTGACCCCAGCCAGGGCATAGACCAGGTTGGTGACCTGCTTATTGCCGAGGGCAAGATTATGCAGATAGGAGGCACTGTTATTCCAGGCGAAGCGAAGAATCTCGATGCCTCGGGACTAGTTGTCTGTCCCGGCTTTATAGACCTCCATTGTCACCTCCGGGAGCCAGGTTTTGAAGAAAAGGAAACAATCGCCACAGGGACAAAAGCAGCCGCCATAGGTGGTTTTGCCACTGTTTGTTGTATGGCAAATACGGAGCCTCCTTTAGATACTCCGACTGCCGTAGCTTGGGTAAAACAGAAGGCAAGCAAGGATAGCTTGGTTGCCGTTCTTCCCATAGGCTGTATCACAAAAGGTAGAAAAGGCAAGGAATTAACCGATATGGGCGAACTGGCTGAAGCCGGAGTAGTTGCTTTTAGCGATGATGGCAACCCTGTGGCAAGCTCACAGCTTATGCGTTGTGCCATGGATTATAGTCGAGACTTGGGCTTGTCAATCATTGACCATTGTGAGGATAAAACTCTGAGTGACAAGGGAATCATAAACGAAGGTCAGATATCCATCGAGTTGGGACTAAAAGGAATTCCTGCAGCTGCCGAAGAGGCTATGGTAGCCCGGGACCTGACTCTGGCAAAGCAGACCAAGGCCAGACTTCACATTGCCCATGTAAGCACCAAAGGCTCTGTGGAGCTTATTCGTCGTGCTAAGCGAGACGGGATTTCAGCAACTTCTGAGGTCACACCCCACCACCTGACCCTAACCGAGGAAAGGATTACGGGTAAAGCTTCAAACGAACCCTTCGATCCCAATGCCAAGGTTAACCCTCCCCTGCGCACTAAAGAGGATGTCCAAGCCTTAATTAAGGGACTTAAAGATGGGGTAATCGACGCTATCGCCACTGACCACGCACCACATACCCTGGCAGACAAAAATTGCGGGCTAGAGCTAGCTGCTTTTGGCATCAGTGGCTTTGAAACCGCTTTTGGCTGTCTTATGAGCCTAGTGCACCAAGGAGCAATAAGCCTTGCTCAGCTGATTTCCAAGCTCACTTGTGAGCCAGCGAAGGTCATTGGTAGAAATGGTGAACTCGGCACCTTAAAGGCAGGCGCCCCGGCTAATATCACCATACTTGACCCTGACCGGGAATGGATAGTGGATAGCCGCAATTTTGCCTCTAAGGGCAAGAATACCCCTTACGATGGCGACAAGTTTAAGGGCAAGGTGATGGCAACTATAGCAAATGGCAGGATAGCCTATATATATGATTCCCTATCCTATCCTGTCCTGTCCTCTCCCTAGAGGGGATAGGGCGTGGGTGAGGGTGAAGTAAAGGACCGAATGGACAAGAAAGCGATTTTAGTTCTCGAAGATGGCTCGGTCTACGAAGGTCATTCCTTTGGTGCCGAGACCACTGCCCATGGTGAAGTAGTCTTCAGTACCAGCATGACCGGCTACCAGGAAATGCTCACGGACCCTTCTTATGCTGGTCAAATTCTTGTCCCTACCTACCCCTTAATTGGCAATTATGGTATTAATGAATCCGACTTTGAATCCAGGCAAATTCAGGTGAGGGGCTTTGCAGTTCGAGAATATTGCTCCCAGCCCAGCCACTGGCAAAGCACCCGTACTTTGCACG
>SOHS01000162.1 GCA_004377135.1 Dehalococcoidia bacterium
GTAGAGCAGCGGTTTCGTAAACCGCCGGTCGTCGGTTCGAATCCGACCGCTGGCTGGGGGTGATATGGGCAAATTTGTCGATAAATTGCAGAGCCTTTCTAAGTCTTCAACTACACCCATAGGTTTTCATCCTTCTGTCTCTGAACTAAAAAGCCCGGCAATGTTGCTTATTGCAGGATTGTCCGGGACAAAGGTCAATGAAGCCAAAATCGTGGTTGATGTCAATGCCGATGCCGGGTTGATATTGGACGAGGACACAAGCGCCAGGATTGTTAGGCAAATGGTCGAAGCTGTGGGCAATATTCCTCTGGGGGTATTTATGAAGGGTGTGAGCGAAGAGAAAATAGATGAGCTTGCGAGCTTGGCGTGCGACTTTGTGGTTTTTGACATTGGGATACCTGCCGCAGTATTACAAAAAGAAGAGGTAGGCAAATTTTTAATGATAGAGCCTTCATTAGATCAGGGTTTTGTTAAAGCCATTAATAGCCTTGACGTAGATGGCGTGTTCATTAGTAGTAGAGGTGAAGACTCTTTTGTTGCTGTGGAGCATCTGCTTGTTTGTCGAAGATTCGTCGAAATCTTGGAGAAGCCGGTTATTATGGCTTTGCCTTCTTTGGTCACAAAGGCTGAGCTAACCAGTTTATGGCAAGCTGGGGTAGATGGCGTAGTTGTCCCGTCAACGCAGTCGGTTGAGGCATTGGCAGAGCTAAAGAAGATGATTGGCGATCTGCCCGGAAGAGCCAGAGGTCGCCGTGCCAAAGCAGGTGTGAAGCTCCCTCATCATGGTGGGTTTGTGACTGAGGAGGAGGATGAGGAACAAGAGGAAATTTAACCTGAACCTGGCTTTGCCCAAAGTAAGTCATGGAGACAAGCCTGGGCATATTTTTATTATCAGCAGCGGGGATTTCCCTTCTTACTGGCGTTATGCTGCCCGGACCAATGACTGCGGCTACTATAGCCAAGGGTTATGGTGACAAACACGCTGGTGCCTGGATTGCAGCAGGGCATGCTGTTATTGAAATACCGCTCATAGCTGTAATTTATTTTGGATTCGGGCATTTCATCGACTCTCCCCAGGTGGAAGTGGGTATATATCTTGCCGGCGGCTTGATGCTGCTCTACCTGGGTTTCCGAATGTTTCGAGCTACTGGTGAGGCGCCTGGTGTGGTAGGCGGTCTACCAGCTAGCTCTTTACTGACAGGCATTGTAATTACGGGAACCAACCCAGCCTTTTACATATGGTGGGCGACTGTGGGTGCAGCCCTGGTAACTGGTGCTGCCAAGTTCGGGCTTGCCGGTGTTATTTTGTTTACCGTAGTGCACTTGCCTTGTGATTTTGCCTGGAGTGAATTTCTCTCTGTGAGTACATTTAAGTCAAGGCGGTGGTGGACACAGAAGGTGCGAAGGATTGTGTTTAGCGTTTGTGCTCTTATTCTAGCTGGCTTTGGTGTCTGGTTTTGCCTTTCGGCGTTTCTATAAACTCAAGGGACATTCTGGATTGCCTGCAAGTATTTCCCTTCGGTCTTTATAGATGGAGCAATAATCATCTTAACCTTATGCATTTCTTGAATGGTTCGAGCGCTGCATACCCCCATGCTAGTGCGCAGAGCGCCGATTAAGTTTTGAGTCCCGTCGGTGACGGAAGTAGGACCGAAGAGAATTTGCTCTAATGGGGCGGTAGTGCCAACTCTGACACGTGTCCCTCTAGGCAATGCCGGATGAGAATGAGACATGCCCCAGTGATAGCCTTTTCCTGGCGCTTCTGCCGCTTGAGCTAAAGGTGAGCCAATCATTACAGCGTCAGCACCGGCAGCAAATGCTTTGCATAAATCACCACCAGTGCGAATACCTCCATCTGTTATCACTGCTACGTATTTACCACTTTCTTTGAGATATGTTTCTCTAGCAGCGGCACAATTCAGAGTAGCAGTTATCTGGGGAACTCCAACGCCGATGACTTCCCTGGTGGTACAGGCAGCCCCAGGCCCCACTCCAACTAGGATGCCATCGACCCCTGTTCTCATTAGCTCTAATGCTGCGTTATAGCTGCAACAATTGCCTACTATGATAGGCAAGGACATTTGCTGGCATAGCTCAGGCAGGATAAGTCCCCGATAGCTCTTGGAGATGTGTCTGGCTGTGGTGACGGTAGATTGCACCACGAGTATATCCATCCCGGCATCCTTGGCTATAGGAGCCAACCGTTTGGTATTAGCTGGAGTTACAGATACGGCACAGATGGCACCAGCCTGTTTTATTGCTCCAATGCGTTGGCTAATGAGCTTTTCCTTGATAGGCTCAGAGTAAATTTTTTGAAGCAGCGAAGTAACCTCTTGCTCAGGAGTTTGGGCAATTTGGTTTAAGACCTCATCGGGGTTCTCATACCTTGCCTGTACACCTTCTAGATTAAGGACAGCTAGCCCGCCAAGCTTGTTAAATTTAATAGTAAAGGTGGGGTCAACAATAGCATCCATAGCTGAGGCTAGAATGGGGATGGACAAGGTGTAATTTTTTACGGTAAAGTCTATGTTGGTTTGGTCAGGATTAAGGGTTACATCTCCGGGGACAAGTGCAACTTCATCAAATCCATAGGCGCGTTCCATCTCTTTGAATTTAAGGCGAGGCATTTTTCTTTACTTGAGAAAAGTTGCCACAAACTATACAAGAATGGCGGTCTAAAGTCAAGGAAACTTGTAGATAAAATTATAGCTATTAAGTATAATTGTAGGTCATGCCTGTTCTTTATGTCATTGCCACTCCTATTGGCAATCTGGAAGATATTTCCCTGCGTGCCTTACGCCTTTTACGGGAGGTGAAACTTATTGCTGCTGAGGATACACGCACTACGCGCCACTTGCTTAACGCCCATAATATAAAAACTCCATTGACTAGTTATCATGAACATAGTAAAAGAGCTAAACTTGATTATTTATTGAATTACCTCGAGAAAGAAGATCTGGCTCTAGTTTCGGAAGCTGGCACGCCAGGGCTAAGTGATCCTGGTTACGAGCTTATTGTTGCTGCCATTGAGCACGGAATTTCTGTGGTACCGATTCCTGGTGCTTCAGCGGTGATTACCGCTTTAGTGGTTTCCGGGTTGCCGACCGACCAATTCCTTTACCTTGGGTTTTTGCCCCGCCGGAAGGGACAAAGGCAGCGTCTTTTCAGCTCAATAGTCGATGAACCAAGAACCATAGTGGCTTTCGAGACACCCCATCGCCTTAGGAAGGCATTGAGTGATATCGAAGAAATTCTAGGAAATAGAAGACTATCTGTATGCCGTGAGCTTACCAAAGTTCACGAAGAGATTTTCCGGGGCAGAGTGAGCCAGGCTAGGGAGCATTTCGCCGAACCAAGAGGGGAATTTAGTCTCGTTATTGAAGGTAAGACTCGAGCTTGGTTGAAATTTCAAGAAAGGAGCTAAAATGCGCCGTGGTTGTATTGCTACAGAAAAGGTGGAATGTGATGGTTGTCATTGTCCTATTGAATATGGAGAGCGCTATCTCTTAATCAACGGGGAAGGAGATGAAAAGCAACGTCTTTGTATTGATTGCTGCCTGAGCCGTGGTTATATCTCTTACGGAACGGAGAAAGGAAAGCAAATAATCACCTTTCTCCCCAAGGAATAAACGTTGGCAATCGTCATTTGAGAGCCTCGGCTCATGGCAATGACACGGGGCAATTAATGATTTACAATAGGCTGACCTTTGGGGGAAGAATTTGAGCGAGCGGATTTTTATCGGTGTTGCTTGGCCTTATGCCAATGGACCTCTACATTTAGGACATATCGCTGGTGCTTATCTGCCAGCAGATATTTTTGCCCGTTATCATCGTCTTAAGGGCAATAAAGTGCTGATGGTTTCTGGTAGCGATCAGCACGGAGCGCCGATTACAATTCGTGCTGAACAAGAATCTACCACGCCACAAGAAATAGTGGACAAATATCATCAGCAATTTGTCGATTGCTGGGAAAAATTAGGTATCTCTTTCGATTTATTTACCACTACTGGCACTCCAAATCATACACAAGTTACTCATGATATATTCCTCACTTTGCTAAATAGGGGCTATATTTACAAAGATAAGATGCTTCAAGCTTTCTGCCCCAAGTGCCAGAGGTTCCTTCCTGACCGCTATATAGAAGGTACCTGTCCTCACTGTGGCTTCACCCAAGCAAGAGGTGATGAATGCGATGAGTGTGGTAAGCCTTTGAATCCAGGGGAGCTTAAAGATATTCGCTGTCGCCTTTGTTCTACTACGCCTCGCTTTGAATCTTCGGAGCATTTCTTTTTGCGCCTTTCTTCTTTTCAGGACAAGTTGACTGACTGGATAAAAGAGCAGACTCATTGGCGGCGTAATGTGATTAGCACCACTTGGAAATTTCTGAACGAAGGATTAAAGGACAGGGCGATAACCCGTGATCTGGATTGGGGAGTGACTGTGCCGCAGCCAGGCTTTGAGCAGAAACGTATTTATGTATGGTTTGAGGCAGTCATTGGTTATTTATCGGCAAGCAAGGAATGGGCAAAATTGCAGGGAGATGATACCACCTGGCAAGCTTTCTGGCAAGACGATGCTAAGAGTTTCTATTTCATTGGCAAGGATAATATCTTTTTCCATACCCTTGTTTGGCCGACGATGTTGATGGGTTATGGTAGTCTGAATCTTCCTTATGATGTTCCAGCTAACGAATTTTTGACTATCGAAGGCAGGAAGCTTTCTACTAGCCGTGGTTGGGCAATCTGGCTGCATGATTACCTGGAACGGTATGAACCAGATCCTTTGAGGTATGCTTTGGCAGTGAATATGCCTGAGACCGGGGACAGCGATTTTTCCTGGCGTGAATTCCTTCGTCGTAATAATAATGAGTTGGTAGCCACCTATGGTAATTTAGCTCATCGTGTTCTCACCTTTGCTTATCGTAATTTCGATGGAGCTGTGCCTGCGCCGGGTGAATTGAATGAACGTAGCCGGAGCTTGCTTCATGAGGCTGAAGTTGCCTTAGATGCTGTGGATAAGTTGCTTTACCGTTGTGAGTTTAAAAGGGCGGTCAAGGAAGCTATGACTCTAGCTCAGGAAGCTAATCGCTATCTTGATGAACAAGCTCCGTGGAAGACAATCAAAACAGAGCGAGAGACTTCGGCTAAATCCGTCTATGCTGTTCTTTCTGTGCTGACAGCATTGAAAACTGTTTTCTATCCTTTCCTTCCTTTCAGTTCCGAAAAGCTTCATTCCTTTCTTGGATTTGATGGTAATGTGAAGGAACAAGGTTGGAAAATTCAGTTTTTACCCCCGGGGCAGAAAATTCGCCAGCCCCAGCCGCTATTTGTTAAGTTAGATGAAGATATTGTTGCCGAAGAAACAAGCCGGCTTGGCTCCCTGAAAGAAAATCAAGAAATTTGAATCTTACCTTGACCCTTGCTTTTTGACTTAGCCGGGACTTGGCTGGGGTGCTAAGCCTTTAAATATTTTATCGAGATCAGGTTCATCCAGAGTTTCATGAGCTTTAAGCTCTTCAGCTAGCTGTTTTAGTTTCTTCTTGTTTGCGGTTAGAATTTTCTTGGAGTTCCTGTAGGCCCCTTGGATAATCGCGTGCACCTCATCATCAATTTCGTTGGCTATCTTATCGCCATAATCCCTTTGTTCGCTTATCTCGCGACCTAGAAAGACAAGTTCTTGTCTTTGCCCAAAGATTCGCGGACCCAATTTATCACTCATTCCATACTCAGTGACCATTTTTCTGGCTAGCTTGGTTGCTTGCTCCAAGTCGTTTTGGGCACCTGTAGTAATGTCACCGAAGGTGATTTCCTCGGCAACACGTCCGCCCAAGAGTACTGCTAAGCTGTCATTGAACTGAGACTTAGTCCATAAATACCGGTCTTCGGCCGGCAACAAGCGTGTCCAGCCGCCAATCATCCTTCGAGGAACAATGGAAATCTTATGCACAGGATCAGCATTGGGCAACAGCCTGGCAGTCAAGGCATGGCCACTTTCGTGGTAAGCAGTTATTTCCTTCTCCTTTGGGCTTATTACACGGCTTTTCCTTTCCGGTCCAGCCATAGTACGGTCGGCAGCATCCTCAAGCTCCTTTAAGGTGATATCTTTACGATTGCGCCGGGCAGCCAGGATGGCTGCTTCATTGATCAGATTAGCTAAGTCAGCGCCGCTGAAGCCCGGCGTTTGCTTGGCTATAGTCTCAAGGTCGGTTTCCGTAGCCAGTGGTTTGCCTTTGGCGTGTACCTCTAGAATAGCCTTGCGGCCTTTTATATCGGGTAGGTCGATGACAATGTGGCGATCGAAACGGCCGGGGCGTAACAAGGCCGGGTCGAGTATATCGGGGCGATTGGTGGCGGCCACGATAATAATGTTAACACCGGTATCGAAGCCATCCATCTCAGCCAGAATTTGATTCAGAGTTTGCTCCCGCTCGTCGTGTCCTCCACCTAAGCCAGCACCACGGTGTCGACCAACGGCATCGATTTCATCAATAAATATAAGGGATGGTGCGTTACGCTTGGCTTGTTCAAAAAGATCTCTGACCCTGGCGGCACCCACGCCCACGAACATCTCCACAAATTCGCTACCACTAATAGAATAGAAAGGTACCCGGGCCTCTCCAGCTATAGCTTTGGCTAACAAAGTCTTACCTGTCCCTGGTGGTCCTACTAGGAGCACTCCTCGAGGTACGCGTCCCCCCAGTGCCTGGAATTTCTGGGGGGACTTGAGGAATTCCACTATTTCCTGAACCTCTTCTTTCGCCTCTTCTGCTCCGGCTACATCGGCGAAAGTTACATCGGGCCTTTTGTCGAGACTTAATCGGGCACGACTTTTGCTGAAATTGAAAGCTTGTGTGCCAGCGCCACGGGCGGCACGGAAGAATAAGAAGTAAAATAATGCCCCAAGCAGCACAATGGGTAGAATGACTGTTAGTGCTATCGTTCCCCAATCAAAGCCACTAGCTGTAGCATAGAAATCTATCCCTCCTGCTCCCAGGTCTATCCCTTCTTCTCCCAGATAAGTTACCACGGCATCGGTATCAGCCTTGAATACCGTTGTAATTATGGCCTTACCCTCCTGACCACCTTGTAAACCAGTCAGCGTCTCACCATCATGCTCTATGGTGTCAATTTCCGCCTGTTTAGCACTCTCGACAAACTCAGGCAGGCTTACTGGCGTAGGCCCTTCTTCGGACGTAACACGGGCGATTATTAGAGCCCCTACCACTACTAGAAGCAGTATGTAAAAAAACCCGCTACGCCACCATTTTGTTTGCATATCTTTATCCTCGTTTTAATTATAGCAGATATATCACAAACTGAAAAATTTCATTCGCAAATTTGCAAGTGGAATATTACCACAGTAGAGCTCTGATGCCGGGTACACTATTTTCAAAATATACATGGCAGGATAGTCCTTGGTCAAATGTTGCCATAAATGATATAATATGGAAGGAGGTCACGGCCTTTCTGGAAGCGGAGGAAATAGCGCGCTTGGCTACCGAACTTGCTTCTGAGAAGCAAGCAAGGGATGTCGCTATGCTGGACGTTAGGGCTTTGTGCTCTTTCGCTGATTATTTCGTTATTTGCACTGGAGATACTAAGCGGCATATTGAAGCTATCTGGCAGGGTATTGGTGAAGTGTTGAAAACTAAAGGCGTCATACCTCATCATAAGGAAGGGACTCCTGACTCAGGTTGGATGCTTGGTGATTTTAGTTCGGTTATTGTTCATATATTTGCCCCATTAGAGCGGGACTATTATCAACTGGATAAATTATGGGACAAGGCGACCCCTGTAGTTAGAATTCAATAGATCCACGTATCTAGTTCCCGGTCATAGTTGAAAATTTCCTCTGTTGGGAAGAATAATTCTATTTCCCTTGAGGCATTTTCCAGTGAATCAGAGCCATGTACTAAGTTATGTCCAATATCAATGCCAAAATCGCCTCTGATAGTGCCACTGTAGGCTTTGACAGGGTCGGTTTCACCCATCATTTGTCGTATTATCTCCACGGCATTTTTACCTTGGAAGACGATGGCGATGATTGGGCTAGAAGTGATGAAATTTACCAAATCATTGAAGAAAGCTTTTCCTTTATGAACAGCATAGTGGCGTTGGGCCAAATTTTTATCCATGTGCAACATCTTCATAGCTACCATTTTAAGCCCCTTCTTTTCCAGGCGGGAGATGATTCCCCCCGCCAATCCCCGTTGTATGGCATCAGGTTTGATTAGAACTAAACTTCTCTCCATGACTTAAATCTCCTTTTTCCTTATCCTGGCTACTTTCTGAACCCTAATAAGCAAGGTTATTAAATCCACGTTTTCTAAAGAGTCAACTATTTTGTCAGCCTCATCGAGCTTTTGTCGAGGGTGTGTGTTGGTTATGGCCAGGCATTTCATCCCCGCGGTCTTGGCTGCTGTGACTCCCAGTGGGGAATCTTCAATTACCACGCAATCGTTAGGTGTCATTTCCAGTTTCTTGGCTGCCAAAAGATATATCTGGGGACTGGGTTTGCTTTCAGATACTTCTTGACCAAAAACAACACAGTTAAAAATACCTTTCAAATTAAGCTCGCTAAGGACTAGGTCAATATTATCCTTGGGCGCTGAGGAAACCAAGCCTAGTTTGAAATTCCCCTTCTTTATAGCATTCAGCAGTCTTATTGCCCCGGGAAATGGCTTGATGTTTCCTGTTGCCTTACGTCGAAAATTTTCTTCTTTCTCCTGTACCATGATTTTGACATCTCTTTCAGGTAATTCCCTGCCTATAATGGTGCCGATTATGAAGTCATTTCTGGTACCAAAGAGTTTATTAAAGGCTTCTTTGGTGAATTTTATCCCCCTTTTTGCAAAAGTCTCTTGCCAGGCAGCAAAGTGGAAGAAATAGGAATCGGCAATAACTCCGTCCATGTCCCAGAGGATTGTCCTTTTTGACTGTCTCCAGACGTAGAATAAGAAGTTACCATCGACTATGACTGTATCGTCCTTGAGGGTGAGCACTCCTTTAGTTTCTACGAGCCGTTTTGTCAGTTTAGTGACCCAGGCAGAGGCTTTAATGGGCTCATTGATAGGTGCTACCTGTTTAAATCTTATCTCGCTCTTAGCAGTAACACCAAGCTCAATCCCATGACAAAGCATGGCGTAAGCAGTTACCTCATCGAGTAGAGTATAGAGAATGCCGCCGTGAATCACATTATCCCAGCCTTGATGAAATTTTCCGGCGGTGAACTCCGCCGTGACTTTTTCCCCATACTGAACAGGTTTCAACTTCAGCCCTATAGGGTTCTCCTGGCTACAGGCAAAACAAAACCCTGCGGTATTTTCAACATCTAATTTGGGCATTTCCATTTCTTTGTACCCGTTACTCTAACTCGGGGTGACAAAAGGGGTGTTCTATCCATAGGCTTGGTTATATGAGGAGGGCGAAGGTATAATGGCTGTAGGGTGATCGGGTCATCTTGTTCCCCTTTGTTCAATTTTCGCCAACCTAATATAACCAAGGAGCTAGCTCGAGATAGGCTATTACTTTGAGAAATTATAGCTTGCTTGCCCAGGTTTTGCTGTATTTCACTTATTATGTCTGGAGGGATTTCACCACAAAAAAGCGTTTTTTGCTTAATTCGACGGCACAAAGCTTTAACCGTGGTTAGATTTTCTGCCTCCAGACATTGCCATTCATTATCTTCTTGCCGATAAAGGGCAGTGGCTATTTCCTCGCGACCAGCCTTGTGAATAGGGCGCAGAGGCAGTCTAGTAAATGCAAAGGGATAGGCTTCAGTTTCTAATGTATTTACACCAAGCAAAGGAATATTTAAGGCAGAAGCCAAACCTTTAGCAGTGCCTATGCCTACACGAAGCCCATTAAAGCTTCCTGGGCCTTTAGCTACAATGATTGCGCCTACAGAGCCTAGCTCCACCTTAGTTTGTTGTAACAAGCAAACTAAATTCGGCAACAATTCTATTGTATGGTTTCGTGCTGTTTGCCAGGTTAGTGAAGCCAATACCTCACCTTTATGAGATAAAGCAACACTGGCGATACTGGACGAAGTATCTATAGCTAATTCCATATCAGACATCTAATTTCTAAACTTTAAACAAACCTTTCCGAAATGCAAAGAGTAAAAGTGATAGAGCAAAAGATAAAAGGTTTAGCATTTCGTATTCAGAGCCACAATTTCCTCTCTTTTTTGAGTTGTTTTATTATTTCATAGTAGTGCTCGCCTTGGGGTTTCAGACAAATAGATCGTCCTGTCTCGGAGACAGGAATATAGTGTATGGTGATAAGCAAATTATCCCGGGGTACTACCTGCAGCCCCTTCTCTGCCCATTCAACCACACAGACTCCGTCACCGTAAAAATACTCCTCAAGCCCCAGGTCAGCAATTTCCTCGATGTGATCCAGGCGATAGAAATCAATGTGGTATAAGGGAAGTCGGCCATGATACTCCCTAAGGATGACGAAAGAGGGACTGAAGGCATATTCTTTTACATCCAGCCCGCGAGCGATGCCTTGGACAAGACAAGTTTTGCCCGTTCCCAACTCACCCATGAGAAGGAAAATATCAGCTTTTTGAGCTATTTCCCCCAGGTAGCTTCCCAAAAGCTGAGTTTGTTCAGGGCTATGCGAATTTAACTTCAGGGACTCCATTCTCAAAGTGTTCCCAGCCCCCCTTTTTGTAGGGGATGATATTTCCCTTGCCATCCACTATGGTCACTCGTGTTGGTAGTTTTTTTTCTGTTATGTCACCGATTACAGTCACCGGGCAGTTTAGGCATTGCTTAGTTCGGGCAATAGTGGCCTCATCAGCGGTAAAAATAAGCTCATAATCCTCTCCCCCAGATAAAGCCAGCTCCTGATAGTTAGAGAAATTTGATGTGACCACAGGATGTACTGGCACTTGTTCTATCTTTATCTTGGCGTTGACTTCGCTGGATTCACATATATGAGCAAGGTCGGCAGTAAGTCCATCACTTATATCTATAGCTGTTTTAACTCCTTGTTCGATTAAGATTTGCCCCTCTTTTACTCTTGGCAGGGGCTGAAGGTGAGCTCGTCTCATGATATTGCGTATTTCGGGATCTGGGATGGTTTTCCCCTTGAACATTTCTAGGCCAGCTGCCGATAATCCTAGTTGTCCCGTGACAGCTATTTGCTCACCAGAAGAAGCTGTCGACCTCTTAAGTATCGCTTTGCCTTTGGAGCAGCCTATGATTGTTACAGTGATGACTACATTGGGAGCGGCAGCTACATCACCTCCAATTATAACCACCCCAAATTCCCTGGCCAGATGCATCATGCTGTTGGTAAACTTGGAAATGTCTTCCACATCTAGTTCACTAGGCAGTGCCAGAGAAAGCAAAGCGTATTTGGGAATACCGCCCATGGCAGCTATGTCGCTTAGGTTTACAGCCAGTGCTTTCCAGCCCAATTCCTCCCAGTTAATGATATCTAGGTCAAAGTGTATATCCTGGACTAGAGTATCTGTAGTAGCTAACTGGATGCGATTGTTACCTTGCCAAGCAGCCGCGTCATCACCAATGCCTACTAAAACTCCCTGCCATGGAGTGCGTCCGGGTTTTTCGTATCTAGCACTGATGGTACGTATGAGGTTAATCAGGCCAAATTCTCCCAGCTCAGATAGTTTCATTGGTGGAATTATAGCACTGGCTTTATTTAACATTCTAGCTGGTAGATATAGTAAGTGGCTAAAACATAGGCATTGTTGCCATTTTATTCCCTGTGTTATAAAATTCTAGACATGCGTGATTATGAGTTGGTAGCCGTAATTAGTCCCGAAGTTGATGAAGAGGGAGTATCTAAAATTATAGATAAGGTAACTCAGTCCATTGATAGTCGCGGTGGGGCGGTGGAAGAAGTAAAAAAATGGGGGAGAAGAAAGCTGGCTTACCCTATCAGGAAATTTATGGAAGCTGATTATGTTCTAGCTCGCTTTAAGTTAACGCCAAAATCGGTTAAGGAACTTGAAGGAGAAATTAGTGCTTCGGGGGACATTCTGCGATATCTTGTGGTAAAAGTTGGAGATTGATATGGCAAGCTTAAACAAAATAATGCTAATCGGCAACGTAGGTAGTGACCCTGAGATGCGGTACACGCCCAATGGAAAAGCAGTGACTTCTTTTCGCATGGCTACCAATTATCGTTATAGTGGTCCTGACGGGGAGCGAAAGGAAGAAACAGAATGGTTTAGAGTTAATGTTTGGGGCAAGCAGGCTGAAAGCTGTAATCAATTCTTATCCAAAGGGAAGCGAGTTTATGTTGAAGGGAGGTTACACTCTCGCAGTTGGGAAGGGCAAGATGGACAGATGCGTACTAGCCTTGAAGTGTCAGCAAACCGAGTAATTTTCCTCGACAAAGCGGCTTCGGTGTCCCTTCCTGAGGAAGGGGAGCTTGAGCCTGAAGATTTACCCTTTGACTAAAATAAAGGAGAAAAAGATTTGGCTAATACTGGAAGAGCTAATACTAGAAGAGTAAGAGGTACGAGGAACTTCATTACCAGGCCAGCAATTTGTCCCTTTTGTAAAGGACATATGAAAATTGACTATAAAGATGTTTCTATGTTATCTCGCTATATTTCCAATCAGGCTAAAATTGTGTCACGACGGAGGAGTAGAACCTGTGCTAAACATCAAAGAAGCTTAGCACAAGCTATAAAGAGAGCTCGTTATCTCGCTATGTTACCTTACGCGCCAACCCATATTTGGAAAACAGGAGGTGTCGGCCTATCCCGTTCGACAATTTGAAGAAATGCCAAAGCGGACTTATCAACCGAAGAAAATTCCCCGGAGGCGCAGCTTGGGTTTTCGTGCTAGAATGGCCACTAGAGCTGGAAGAAGAGTGCTTAAAGCAAGGCGCCTTAAGGGGAGGTATAGGTTGACTCCAGTTTAACTCTATCCTGTGAAGGAGCCTCGATCTTTAACTAATAGAGCACAATATACTTTGGTTTATCGCCAAGGTAAAGTGTGGGTAACCAGTTTGCTAGTGATGAAGGCGATGCTCAATGGTTTAAGTCTAAGCCGATATGGGTTTGCCGTGACCAAAAAAGTAGGTAAGGCAGTACAGCGTAATCGCTTGAAGAGATTACTGAGGGAAATAATGAGGCTGCAATCGCTAAGACCGGGATGGGACATTGTCCTCATTGCTCGGCCTGCAGTAGTTAATACTGACTATCACCAGCTAGAACAGGCAGTAACCAAGCTTTTGGATCGGGCGAAATTGTTGGAGAGCAACGAATGGCTCAATTAGCTCTGGGTTTAATTAAATTGTACCAGAACACAGTGTCGAAGGTTCTCCCTAGTGTCTGTCGTTTCCAGCCTACATGCTCGCAGTATGCTCTTGAGGCAATTAAAAAATATGGTTTTGCTCGAGGTAGCTGGCTGGCAGCCAAGAGGATAACGCGATGTAATCCCTTCACTGAAGGTGGCTATGACCCAGTATCCTAGTTATAAAATGAAGCAACCAAAGATATTACTCCTCATTGTAATTGCTCTTTTGCCCTTGATACTAGTTTCCTGTGCTCCATGGGGAACTCAGTCAGCGGGGGGATGGGCAGGAACTGCAGTTCACAAGGGCACTATTTATGTGGGCACCGTGGATGGCAGGGTGGTTGCGATAAATTCGTCAACTGAAAATCTAGAATGGTCTTATTCCATCGCCCCGGTCACCGCACCCTCCAGCGGCCTATCATGTGGCGAGACATCGGTCCCAACTGCCATATATGGCACACCCCTTGTAGATAGAGATATAGTTTACATTGGCACCTATAGTGGTCAGGTTCTGGCATTGAACATGTTGGCAAGAGGCCAGGATTTGACCTTTCCTCAGCAAAGGTATGGTGAATGGGAGTGGGATTGTCCCATAGATAATGCAAAAAGCAATGCTATAGTAGCTGACCTGTTAGTAAGCGCGGACAGCATATATGTATGTAGTTCCAATGGCAGGGTGTATTCTCTGGATAAGGAATTCGGTGATTTAAATTGGGAATCAAAGGTCTTAGACGAAAGACATAGAAAGCTATGGACCTCCCCGGTAATTCAAGGTAATACACTTTATGTCAGTACCTACGATGGTCATATCTATGCTTTATCGTTAGAAACGGGGGATTTATTGGACTGGTCTTTTGAATCAGAGGCAGGCTTTTCCTCTTCACCAGTGGTTTACGAAGATGCTATATTTTTGGGTTCGTTTGACCGCTATTTTTATGCCGTAAAGATAGGTAGTGATGTGCCAATGTGGAAATTTCCCGAAGAGAAACAAGCCGGTAATTGGTTCTGGGCGCCTCCTGTAATCAATGAAGGTATTGTTTATGCTGGCTGTCTCGATGGCATAGTTTATGCCATTGAGGCAAAAACAGGGGAAAAGATATGGGAATTTGATGCTGGAAAAACCATAGTTTCCTCGCCTGTTTTGATAGATAATTTACTAATAGTAATTGATGAATCAGGCAATGTATATGTTTTTGACCTCGGCACCGAGCTTGTGCGGGAGGCAGTGCCATTGAAGACTATCTCAATTGATGCTGCTGTTAGAAGTTCCTTTTGTGCTCAAGAAGGTCTAGTTTATATTCGAGGTGAGGATAACTGGATATATGTTGTGGATATTGATAAGGGGGAATTGGGTTGGAAAGTTACCCTGACTATTGAAGAATAAGGTTCGCGCCCTATGGAAGTATGGAATTTAATTATAGGTAACCCGGTACTTAATGTACTGGTTGCCTTGAGCCAGATCTTATCTGGCGAATTTGGGTTAGCTATCATCGCCCTTACTGTCATCGTTCGTTTGATCTCCTGGCCTCTTACCAAGCGACAGCTCAACTCCACTAAGGCTATGCAGGAGATGCAGCCAAAGATTCAAGAATTGCAGAAGAAATACGGTAAAAATCAGCAAAAGCTTCAGCAAGAAATGATGAAGCTTTATAAGGAAGCCGGGGTTAACCCACTGGGCTGCTTATGGCCCATGCTGATTCAGCTCCCTATCTGGATTGCTCTCTATCAAGCCATCATGAGAGCTCTGGCTACCACGCCAGAGAACTTATTGGACTTAGCTAATCGTCTTTACTCCTGGGGCATAGTGAATCAGGCGATTCCGTTGAACAGTAAATTTTTATGGCTCGATTTAGGGCAACCTGATCCATATTTTATTTTAGCTATCATAGTTGGTGGCACAATGTGGATACAGCAAAAAATGACCACTGCACCAGCCGTTGACCCAAGGCAGCAGTCCACCGGCAGGATGATGACAGTGCTGATGCCTCTCATGTTTGGCTTCCTTACCCTGATGTTCCCCAGTGGCTTGGCCCTATACTGGGCAGTTTCCAATATAATTGGTATTATAACCCAATATTTCGTCACTGGTGGCTGGGGTTACCTCAAACTCCGTTCTCCGTCCCAGTAAAAATAGTGAAGAGAAAATGAACTAGCATTGTAGAGACGAACGCAAATTGTGCTCGTAATAAAGAAATTTGCTGAATGGAAATCGTAATATGGAAGGGATTGAGATAGCAGCTGCGACAGTAGAACAGGCAATAGAAAAGGCAGAGGCGCAGTTAGGGCTGAGCCGGGACCAATTTGAGGTTGAGGTTGTTAGAGAGGAAAAGTCGGGTATTTTAGGAACAGGAGGCGAGGAGGCTTTAATCAAGGTGAATCCAGTAACTCTGACGGAAAAGGATGCGGTCAAGGTGGTCGTAGAAATTTTAGATACGTTGCTTGGATTACTAGGTGTAACAGGCGAGGTTGAAGTACTATCCGATGAGATACCTCTAGATTTGGATATCAAAGGTGACGATTTGGGTATATTGATTGGTCGGCGAGGTCAAACGCTAGCTTCCTTGGAATATATCACCAAGCTCATGGTAGTTGGACGGTTAAAGGCCTGGATACCACTAACAATTGACGTTGCCGGATACAAAAAACGCCGTCGTGATTCCTTGCAAAGATTGGCCTTATATCTAGCTGAGCAGGTGAAATCAAGATGCCGTGCCATAACAATGGAGCCGATGCCTGCCGACGAACGCCGCATTATACATTTAACTTTAGCTGATAATCCCGATGTAACAACTCAGAGCATGGGTGAGGGTGAAAGCAGGAAGGTGGTCATTTTACTGAGACAGGGTTAGCCATGTTCCGGGAAGTAAACACCAAGGTTAACTTTCTCCACCTGGAAGAAGATATCCTTCGTTTCTGGAAAGAACAGGGAATTTTCAACAAGAGCATCAAGATAAGAGAAAGGGGGCCGCATTATGCCTTTTATGAAGGCCCACCCACAGCTAATGGTAGCCCGGGAGTCCATCATGTACTATCCCGTCTATATAAAGACGTCGTTTGCCGATACAAGACGATGAAGGGTTATCATGTGCCGCGTAAGGCAGGGTGGGATACGCACGGCTTACCCGTTGAGTTGGAGGTGGAAAACTCTCTTGCCCTCACCAGTAAGGCTCAAATTGAGGAATACGGAGTGGCTCGATTCAATGACCATTGTCGCCAAAGCGCCTTCAAATATATTAAAGAATGGGAAGCTATGACTGAACGCATTGGCTACTGGCTAGACATGGAGCATCCTTACGTAACCTTAGACAATAGCTATATTGAGTCTTGCTGGTGGATAATTAAACAACTATGGGACAAAGGCTTAATTTATCAGGGTTATAAAGTAACGCCGCATTGCCCTAGATGTGGCACATCCCTTAGCTCTCATGAGGTAGCTTTGGGTTATGATGAGGCGGATGACCCGTCGGTCTGGGTAAAGTTCAAACTCGACCTGGCACAGCCTGGGGGTAGTGAAACTGCCCGCTCACTTCTCTCATCAACCGTGCCTGCTTATCTTCTTGCCTGGACTACCACACCCTGGACGCTGCCAGGCAATACAGCTTTGGCGTTGGCCCCTAATGCTGAATATGTAGTAGTGGAGTCAAATAAAGAGTATCTTATTCTAGCCGCGGCTTTGCTTAGTGCGGTGGGGCTAGATAGCTATAAGGTGGTGGAGAAGGTAATCGGGGAAGATTTGGTTGGAGTGCATTATGAACCCTTATATAGCAATATTGACATTCGTTACGTCAGGGAAGATAAGAAAGCTTATCGAGTCATAGGAGGCGATTTCGTGTCTATGGAGGATGGCACGGGAATTGTCCATATTGCACCTGCATATGGTGAGATAGATTTTGAAGTAGGCGAGAGGGAGGGTCTGCCTCTAGTCCATACGGTGGAGTTGAATGGGGTGGTAACGACTGATCTAGTGACAGGTTTTACACCTAAAGCACGGGAATATATTCAGAAAAGTGAAGTCCCGGTGATTCTTGGACCAGCACGAAGGAAGGTGGATTTACCTGGTGCAGGCAAGTTTGTCAAAGATGCCGATAAAGACATTCTTGATGACTTAAATTCTCGTGGACTGCTCCTTCGCAGTGAGAGGATTAGCCATACCTACCCTTTCTGCTGGAGGTGTGAAACACCGTTACTCTATTATGCCAAGCAGACCTGGTACATCAGGACGACCGCAATAAAAAAGAGGCTTATCGATGGCAATGCCGAAATAAACTGGTACCCTGATTATATTAAGCATGGACGGTTTGGTGACTGGCTGGAGAATAATGTTGATTGGGCTTTTTCCCGGGAGAGGTATTGGGGGACTCCGCTCAATATTTGGCGATGTGAAGTTTGTAGCACCCCTGAGCTTCCTACTTATCAATGTGTTGGCGGTCTGGATGAATTAAGAGCGCAGTCAAGTCTCAGTGACTTAACCACGCCTTTGGATTTACATCGTCCTTATATGGATGAAATTACCTTCGCCTGTCCTAAATGTGGTGGCAGGATGCAGCGTGTTCCAGAGGTAATTGATAGTTGGTTTGACTCCGGAGCTATGTTCGTAGCCCAGTGGCACTATCCATTCGAGAATGAAGATAAGTTTCAGCAGAATTTTCCCGCTAATTTTATTTGCGAGGCTGTGGACCAGACCAGGGGCTGGTTTTACAGCTTACATGCTATATCTACTCTGCTTTTCGATCGTCTTTGCTTTAAGAATGTCATCTGCTTAGGGCACGTTGTCGATGCTCAGGGTGAGAAAATGAGTAAGTCCAAGGGCAATGTAATTGATCCCTGGGCTGTGATTAATAATTATGGTGCAGATGCTCTAAGGTGGTATATGCTGGGTTCTACTACAGGAGAAGATACCCATCGTTTCTCCACTAAGATGCTTGAAGAGACGATACGTAAATTTTTCCTTACTTTGTGGAATACTTATTTCTTTTTTACTCTTTATGCCAATATCGATTGCTTTGTTCCTCCGCCCTTGTCGGCTGATAGCGATCAGCCAAAAGCTTTCACGGAACTGGATAATTGGATTAGTTCAGAATGTAATCGGCTCATAAGCGAGGTTTCTAAATCGATGGATAGCTACAATCCTACTTCCGCGACGCGTAGGATCGAGGCGTTTGTAGATAATCTCTCCAACTGGTATGTGAGAAGAAACCGCCGCCGGTTCTGGAAAAGCGAGAATGACGCCGATAAATTGGCCGCATATACTACGCTGCATCAATGCCTAGTGACTTTAGCCCAACTGCTGGCTCCCTTTGTGCCCTTTATTGCTGAAGAGCTTTATCAAAATTTGTTTCGCTCTGTTAATCCTGAAGCTAGAGAAAGCGTTCATCTAACTGATTTCCCCATAGCGGATGAGGCTAAAATCAATGACAAGCTAAATGGCGAGGTTGAGCTAGCCATGAAGATATCCAGCTTGGGCAGGGCGGCACGGGCTAAGGCGGGGATTAAAGTACGCCAGCCATTGGATAGAGCCCTGGTCGGGGTAGAGACCGAAGGGGAAAAGAAAGCTTTAAAAAACTTAGCTACTGAGGTAATGGAGGAGATAAATGTCAAGCAACTCGTCATATTGAGTGGAGCAAAGGAACAAGAGGAATTTCCTTCAAACATGACTGATTACAGCTTGACGAACGACGCCAAATATTGGGTAGCTATGAGGACTACATTGACCCCTCAGCTAATTGCCGAGGGGCTAAGTAGAGAACTTGTGCGTCATCTTCAAAATATGCGCCGCAATGCTATGTTTGATATCACAGACCATATCATTACCTATTATCAGACAAAAGAACCAAGCATCAAGCAAGTAATAAATACTTTTGCCGACTATATTAAACAGGAGACCTTATCTCGGGAGCTTATTGATGGTTTGCCTCCTGACGGGGCTTATAGTGAGAAACATCGTATCTCTGATAGTGAGGTCTCTTTGGCGATCGAAAAGACAAATCCTAAACTCTAAGCAAATTCCAAAATTTAAGTTTCCAAATCCAAAACAGGCAGGTCTTGGCTACTGAATTCGGGATTTGCATTAAAAAAGCTTATCCTAGGAAGTTGGGTATTCTACCAGTAGCGCTGAGGTTATTTCAGTATCTTCGCCTCGAACAAAGGCTATCTCTACGTCTTCGCCAATTTCGCTAGCTCGGATAGCTCGGACGAGGTCGGCAATATCGCTTACTTCCTGGCCCCCAAAGTGGATGATGATGTCATCTTCTATTAACCCCGCAGTATCTGCAGGGCTGCCAGCAACTATTTCTACAATAAGCGCTCCCCTATCCACAGGAAGGTTCATTGTCGCAGCTAGCAAAGGGTTCACTGTCCGCGCCCACACACCCAGCCAAGGGTAAGTCACGTGACCATAACGAATTAGATCCCGAATAATAGGCTTAGCTTCATCACTGCTTATGGCAAAGCCTATACCTTCCACTTCGGACGCCACTATCTTAACGCTGGTAATGCCTATCACCTCACCGGACATATTCACCAATGGGCCACCGCTATTGCCGGGATTAATAGCTGCCGTAGTTTGAATTAAACCGTAAAGTGTATTTCCATCAACGTTGACGGATACATTTAAGCGGCTGACTATGCCCTGGGTTGCTCCACCACCACCTCCCAGAGCATTTCCAATAGCTAACACCCAATCGCCAATAGATAATAAGCCTGAGTTGCCCCAATAGGCATAAGGCAAATCTGTGGCGTCTATCTTTATCACAGCAAGGTCAGAGAGTGGGTCAGTGCCTACTATATTCGCGGGCAAAATTCTACCATCGTCCAACTCTACATAGATGTTCTGGGCATTTTCAACTACATGGTTGTTGGTGGCAATATATCCTTTATCATCGGTAATAATCCCGGATCCAACAACATATTCCGTACTCTGACCGAAGAAAGAAGATACGTTCATCTCTGTAGTCACGGAAACTACCGAGGGCATTACCTCGGCCACTACCATGAGAAAATCAGGCAAGGGAGTAGCTGGCTCGCCCTCTGGGGGACATGTCCAATCGGGATCAGTGTGCTGGGTTGAGTTATAAGACTGAGATGGGCTGGACGTTGGGAAAGGGTATAGAGCCCAAATACCGATACCCAACGCTACCGCTACTATTATTGCGAAAGCCAGAATGTATTTTTTAGACATTTTTGACTACGCTTATTATAGCATTGTTACCTTTTCTACAAAAAATCTGTACCCGAATTCATGAGGAAGTGTGTCAAATCGTTTGGACGACACAAACTTCACAATTTAGACTCTGACTTTTCATAATAAAGATGATGTTTATGCCTCTGGCAGTGCAGAAATTTTCTAATTTCTTAATCGGCTGCAGCAATTGCCCCCTTTTCTAACAGGTCGTCATCCCGGCATATAAAACTCCTGCCACTACACTCAGTCACATCGTACTCCCACTCCTGAGCTCAGCTAGCTCGAGTCCCGTTAAGCTGTCCCACAGGCCTAAAGGAAGTGATTTTCGGAAGGGCATTGCCTTTGTGTAAAGATACGCCATCTCATGATATGGCAAAAATTCCTCTCGGACGAGACCCCCCATCAAGGTCAGAACATGGACTTTACATGATAACCGTAGCATGCTAAAGTAGGCTCAAGTACCGTTGGGATTAAAGCTTCCGCTGCTTGTGATCATTAAATCGATAAGTAGCTATTCTTTTCATCCTCGATAAGAAAGTGGTGGTTTCTAGCCCAAAACATCGGAATGATAGACGTCTCCAAGATAACAAGCCAAGAGCATCAACGTAAGAGGAACTCCATGTCAACACATAGGTATGACTTAATTGTTATCGGCTCTGGCCCAGCTGGTGAGAAGGGCGCTGCCCAAGCAGCATATTTTGGCAAGAAGGTCGCCATGGTGGAACGGGACTACTATCTGGGAGGTGCTGCTGCCAGCACCACGATCCCAAGTAAGGCTCTCCGTGAAACTGCGCTGGCACTCTCTGGGATACGCTCGCGCCGCCTTTACGGAGTTGACTTGTCACTAAGACGTCAGGCTACGATCCAAGACTTTCTCCACCACGAAGAAGTAATGAAAGATACCGAACGTAGGCGCGTTGCAGACAACATGCTCCGTCATAATGTAGACATCTTTAGGGGCATCGGTTCGTTTAAAGACCAGCACACAGTAAAAGTAACCTCACGCGATAGGAAGCCTAAATTCCTGGAAGGAGATGTAATCCTTATTGCAACAGGGTCATCCCCACGCTGGCCGGACAACTTCCCCAGAGACCATCATATCTACGATTCAGACACTATATTACGGATTAAGGATTTACCAACGAACATGATAATAGTTGGCGGTGGAGTCGTTGGTTGCGAATACTCCTGTGTCTTCGCTGCGCTGGGCATAGAGGTCTTCTTGCTCCAAAGTCAAGATATTTTGCTGCCATTTCTAGATCGAGATATCTCTTTGACACTACAGAAGAGTATGTCGAGGATGGGCATAGCTCTTAAGATGCCCGTGACCGTCAGGCGGTGCACAGCAAGAACAAAAGGTGTGATAATTGAGCTTGATTCGGATGAAGTCATCAAGGCAGATACGGTTATGTTAGCGACGGGCCGTACTAGTAACACAACGGAATTGAATCTCGAGCATGCTGGTATTACCCTTGGTAGGCATGGTTTCCTTGTTGTGAATGTTAACTACCAAGTAGTGCACCCTGAGACTCATGAACCGGTACTAGGTATCTATGCGGCTGGTGATGTCATAGGTCCGCCTGCTCTAGCGTCAACTTCTATGGAGCAGGCTCGGTTTGCTATTATCAAGGCTTTTGATCTGGAACCATACAAGAAGCACGTAGCTCCGGTTTTACCATATGGAATTTATACTATTCCCGAGTGCTCCGGAGTAGGGAAGACCGAGGAACAGTGCGTAAGCAAGGGGATAGATTATGTAGTAGGCAAGGCCAGCTACAACCAGAATGCACGGGGCATGATTACGGGCGACCATGATGGCTTTCTAAAATTGCTATTCAAATTCAACGAAGATCCGAGGAGTCCTATGAAACTACTAGGAGTGCACGTAATCGGCGAGACCGCAACTGAATTAATCCACACCGGACTTTCCGCTTTGATGATGGGCGCATCTAGTGACCTGTTCATCAATACCTGTTTCAACTACCCGACGCTTACTGAATTGTATAAGTACGCGACATACGATGCTATGGGCAGGCGGGCAAAGCGCTTGAACTCGGATTAGCCCATACCACTTGATGGAGGTTAAAACAAACGACCATAAACTAGGTGAACAGAGGGCAAGACAGGTGTTATAATAGTTTCTATAATATATTAAAAACAGGAGGTATACCACTATGGAAACACTAGCGCCGGAAGAATTGAAGAAAATTCCTCTGTTTCAGAATTTAGATAGTAACGAAGTGGCAGAGGTACTAAAACTCTCCGAAAGGCAAGACTATGCGAAGGATGATTTTGTATTCCAGCAAGAGGATGAAGCAAAGAGATTATTCATTGTAGAGAAGGGTTTAGTGGCAATGGTCATACAGCTAAAACCAGGTACCGTGCGAGTGATAGCCACAGAATCTAGGGGAGGTGCTTTCGGCTGGGCTGCGCTACTGCCTTCACAACGTCACACCACTTCCGCAAAGTGCCAAGAACCGTCTCGGTTGCTTGTGTTGGATGGGACAAAGGTGCGGGAGCTTTGCTACGAAAATCCTCGTTTAGGCGTAAAGGTTATGGAAGGCCTCGCTCAATTTATAGCGAATCGGATTTACTCGACGAATCTTAGAATGCTAGATGCCATGTGGATATAGTTGGCATCTAAATTAACAGCTAACCCTCCGTTGCTTGTGCAGTTAGGCAGAGCGAACCTTAAGCTGTGGTTGGCTAACAAACATAATCATTGGTATTTAGTAGTAGCGTTTTTAGAAGCAACTGCTGTTCACAATTATTTGGCGACTGAGTTCAATTACAATCAGTAGACCCCAATTGAGCGAAATGTTTACTACACTCAAAGCTATTGACAAAGGATGACTTGACAATTTTAAATTTAACTTTATATAATAAAAAGAAACCCAGATCTGTCTCACATTTTAAGATCAGCCTGCAAGATTTAGCTTTCTCTATAACTCTTGTAACAAGCAGTGAGTAAGTATATTTTCGTTACTGGTGGCGTGGTTAGTTCTGTAGGCAAAGGGATTTCGGTAGCCTCTATCGGTAAAATATTGAAAAGCCGTGGCATATCTGTCTCTGTGCAGAAACTTGATCCTTACTTGAATGTTGACCCGGGGACGATGTCTCCTTACCAACACGGTGAAGTGTTTGTTACCAAGGACGGTGCTGAGACTGATTTGGATTTAGGCCATTATGAGAGATTTATTGGAGTGGAGCTGACCCAAGCTTCTAACGTCACTTCCGGTCAGGTCTATTCTTCGGTCATTGCTCAGGAGAGGCGGGGAGATTTTTTGGGAGGTACAATCCAGGTGGTTCCCCACGTAACCAATGAAATAAAGAGCAGGATAAGGAAAGTAGCTGAAATATCCAAGGCCGACTTAGTTATTGTTGAAGTTGGTGGCACTGTGGGGGATATTGAAGGACAACCATTCCTCGAAGCTATAAGGCAAATGAGAAAGGATGAAGGCAGGGATAATGTGCTATATGTTCATGTCACCTTTTTACCACACATCGCTGCCACCGATGAGCTAAAGACCAAACCCACTCAACACAGTGTTAACGAGCTAAGGAGAATCGGTATTCAGCCCGATGTTATCCTGTGTAGAAGCGATAAGGAGATATCTGAAGGGATAAAGGACAAAATATCGCTATTTTGCGATGTAGATAAAGAGGCGGTTATTTCCCTGGTTACCAGCGAAACCATCTACGAGGTGCCCCTGCTACTCGAGGATGCGGGGTTAGGGGAATTCATAGTTAGCCGATTGGGATTAAAAGTCGGGAAAAGTAATCTGGAAGAATGGCGAGACATGGTAGACAGGCTAAAGGCTCCTAAAGAGCTTGTAATTATTGGATTAGTAGGCAAATATGTGGAACTCAGAGATGCGTATTACTCCGTGCGCGAAGCATTGTGCCATGCAGCATTAGCTCACAATCGCGAAGTGAAGATAGAATGGTTAGATTCTGGGGAATTGGATGGTATGGCCGATGATAAGCTTGGGCAAGTTCAAGGGATAATTGTTCCTGGCGGCTTTGGCTACCGGGGAATTGAAGGCATGGTGAAGGGTGCCAAATTTGCCCGAGAAAAGGAAATGCCTTACTTGGGCTTATGCTTGGGGATGCAAATCATGGTCATCGAATTTGGCCGTCATGTTTTTCATACTGACAAAGTAAATTCTACCGAGTTCGATGTCAGTAGTGCTTATCCTGTCATCGACCTGCTCCCTGACCAGCAAGGCGTGGAGCAAAAGGGAGGGACTATGAGGCTGGGGACTTATCCCTGCCATCTGGTAGCAGGAACAACGGCAGCTCGTGCCTACGGCACTGAAGTAGTTTATGAAAGGCATCGCCACCGCTATGAATTTAACAATCACTTCCGCCAGCCATTAGAGGAAGCCGGTCTTGTAGCATCTGGGTTATCCCCAGATGGAAGACTAGTAGAAATTACTGAATTACGAGATCATCCTTGGATGCTTGCCTGCCAATTTCATCCTGAGTTCAAATCTCGACCCGATTCTCCTCACCCGTTATTCTCGGGGTTCATTGGGGCAGCCAAGGAGACACTCGTTGAAGGTGCTCAGACAAGCTTACCTTTAAATTAGGAAGATGAAGATATTTTTAGATACTGCCAATATAGAGCATATTCGACATGGGGTGAGACTAGGGGTGGTTACAGGGGTAACCACCAATCCCAGCATTGTATCGAGGGAAGGCAAGGTTGATTATCGAAGATTGGTCCAGGAAATCTGCTCCATTGTTCCTGGTCCAGTATCTACTGAGGTATTGAGTCAAAATGCTCAAGGAATGGTAGCCGAGGCCAGAGAAATAGCCAAATGGGCACAGAATATCGTGGTTAAAATACCAGCTAGCCTCGAAGGAGTGGAAGCAACCTCGGTGCTGGCCAGTGAAAACATAAAGGTAAATTTTACTTTGTGCTTCACTTTGAACCAGGCTTTGCTGGGGACAGCAGCAGGTGCAACTTTTGTGAGTCCTTTTGTGGGCAGATTGGATGATATCGGTGAGGATGGTATGAAAGTAGTAGATGACATTGCGGAGTACCTGGATTATTATCAACTACCTACTCAAGTTATCGCCGCTAGTATCAGACATCCGCAACATTGTTTAGTAGCAGCTAAGGTTGGTGCTCATATTGCTACAGTGCCCTACGATGTGTTACTACAAATGGTACGACACCCTTTAACAACTATCGGAATTGAACGTTTTAAGGAGGACTGGAAAAAGGTGATGGGAAGGGAGAAATTGCTATAAAAGCTCCCACAGAACTATAGATATAAAAAAGTATTTAGAAAGAGGCTAATATGATAACTATGGCACAACTAGAAAGCAAAAATCGGGATGAACTGGAGGCAATAGCTAAGGAATGTGGCGTCAGCGGCTACTCTACTTTGAAAAAGTCCGAGCTTGTCCACCGCATTCTGGAGGCGGAAGCCCAGCAGCAGGGAAATATGTTTATAACAGGCGTCCTGGAGACCATCAGCGAAGGCTATGGATTCCTACGGCAGGATACTTTCCGGCGTGGTGCTAACGATATATATGTATCAAATTCCCAGATACGCCGTTTCAATTTAAGAGATGGCGATGTTATTTGTGGTCAGGCCAGGCCTCCTAAAGAAAGCGAGAAGTATTACAGTTTACTTAGAGTAGAGAGTATCAATGGGTTAGACGCTGAATTGGCAAGGACGCGCCGCAATTTCGGTTCGCTGACGCCCACCTTCGCTAATAAGCTCATCGACCTGGAAACAACGTCAGACGAGTTATCCACTCGTCTAATCAATCTGGTGGCACCTATAGGCCGGGGGCAAAGAGGGCTTATTGTATCGCCACCAAAGGCAGGAAAGACTGTGCTTCTTCAAAAGATTGCCAATGCCATAACTACTAACTACAATGATATTCACCTCATGGTTTGCCTTATTGGAGAGAGACCTGAAGAAGTCACTGACATGAAGAGGTCAGTTAAGGCTGAGGTCATTGCTGCCACCTTTGATGAAGCGGTAGAAAGCCAGACTCGGGTAGCGGAATTAGCATTAGAGAGAGCCAAGAGGTTAGTAGAAACAGGCAAAGATGTGGTTATACTCCTTGACGGCATTACCAGACTTACAAGAGCTTACAACTTAGCCCTCCCCCCTAGTGGGCGTACTTTATCTGGTGGTATTGATTCAACAGCCTTGCATCCTCCCAAGCGCTTCTTCGGTACTGCTCGCAACATTGAGGAGGGTGGGAGTCTAACCATCATTGCTACTTGCCTCGTGGATACCGGCAGCCGTATGGATGACCTCATATATGAAGAGTTTAAGGGAACAGGTAACATGGAACTCCACTTAGATAGAAAATTATCTGAGCGAAGGATTTTCCCAGCTATAGACATTATGCCCAGCAGCACGAGGAGAGAAGAGCTTTTGCTGGATGAAAATACCTTGAAACAAATATGGCTGCTCAGGCGTGTGATTACTATGATAGATAGTGATTCACCTAATCATGGCGAGGCTACACAAAGGATCCTGGAACGGATGGCTAAGACGAAGAATAACGCTGAATTCTTAGCCACTCTATCTAAGGATATGTAGGGGATATTATTGCCCCGGATATCACTCCGAACGAAGTGAAGAGGCGAAACAATCCCAACTGGCTGGAGAAGTTCAAACTGGGGGTTAAAAAAGCCCTTGGCATGAATATTTTCCTCTGCGGCAGTTGTAAATGGAACTGGAGAACTGCTTGTCATCGCCCTGAGCGCCCCAACGCCACTTGGTGCCCGGATTACACGAAGAAGGGGAAATAATTAAATTCTCGGTTGATGCAGGGAATTGAATCTCATCCTACTGAAATAATCCTCTTGCAGGCTTTCGCCCATCTAGATTGCCTTGATAGTAAAAGACATTTTCGGTTCTAGTTAGTCTACGAAAGAGAAGGTATCTCATGCGCAAGCAACCTTACAATTCGTCAGAAATCAGCAATATCAGCTCTTTGACATAGTACCTTTTATTTAAGCTGGTCTCTTGAATAGTTGAGAACTCTGCGGGCGGTGACAAGCATATTAATTTGCCCTGTTCCTTCAAAGATGTCATTTATCTTGCCATCGCGCATCCACTTCTCCAGTAGGTGCTTTCGAGAATAACCAAGCGGCCCCATAATCTCAACTGCTTTCTGGGTGATTTTGGTAACAGCAAGCCCTGCTTTTGCCTTGGCCATTGATGATTCCAGGTTATTGGGTTGAAACTGGCTCATCATCCATAGAGCTCGCAGGGTAAGCAGCTTCGCTGCCTTGTAATGAGCTTCCATTTCCATTACATCTCGCTCCAGGGCAGTGAGCTTCTGTCTGGGTGTGCCATAGCGTATCTTTATGCCTTCGTTTTTAAGTGCCTCTTCAACAAAATCCAAGGCAGCGCGTCCGACACCGATGGCCATGGCAGCTACAATGGGTCTCGTGGCATCAAAAGTTGCCATTGCGCCTTTGAAACCCTTAGTTTGACTCTTGTCTAGCTTTTTGACTTCAGGGTTGCCAAGTATGTTGTCGAAGGGAATACGACAATTGTCGAAAATAACAGTAGCCGTGTCGCTGGCTCTGATCCCGAGCTTTTTCTCTAGCTTTTCCACTCTCATACCCGGGGTTCCGGCTGGCACCACAAAAGACTTCATGCCAGCTCGTCCGGCTGATTTATCCACAGTTGCCCAAACTACCACTAGACTTTCGTCATTTTCTGCAGCACGTTTTCCCCAAGTGACAAAAATCTTCTCACCGTTGAGCACCCATTCATCACCATCACGTACCGCAGTAGTGGCAATGGCGGAGGTATCCGAGCCACAGGCGGGCTCCGTCATCGCCATTGCGCCCCATTTGGGCCCTCCTTCATTGAAGTGACCTAGAAAACGCGTTAATTGCTCTTTGGTACCCGAGGCAAAGATAGCAGCTCCGCCCAGTCCTGGACCAGGAATGCATAAAAAAAGGCCTGCGTCGCCCCAGCATAGCTCTTCAATTCTGAGGGCTGCGGTTACATCTAACCCAAGAGCTAATGTATCTTCTTGTCTTTTCTCCCACATCTTTTCGATTAGTTCTTGCGGATTTTCGTGTTCCTGTTCGTCGTAGTAACGGCCTACAGGCCGAAGTTGCTCTTCGGCAAACTCCCGAGCTACCTTTATTGCCTTTTTCTGTTCTGGAGTCGGTTCAAAATCTATCATTAGCTGATACCTCCTTCATACCATAGCCATTCCGTCAAAAGTAGGGAATCCGCGGGCGTTCCTCAACCAAAGCTCAACCGGATGCTCGCGAACATAACCATGACCGCCCAGAATCTGTACAGCACGGTCAGTTACCATTATAGCCATATCGTCAGAATACGCCTTTACCAGAGATGCTTCTTTAGTCGCCTCTTCCTTTCGGTCTAACTTCCAGGCGGCCTCCCAGGTCATCAGCCTGGTTGCATCGATTTCAATTGCTATTTCCGCCAGCATGAAAGCGATTACTTGACGGGAGGCGATTGGCTCCCCGAAGGCAATACGTTCCTTGGCGTAGTCCCTCGAGTATTCGAAGGCAGCTTTAGCTACTCCTACAGCCATTGCCGACAATGCCACTCGTGAGCAATTCATGATACGGTTAAAATCACATCCCTTCGGACCACCCAATCGGTTCTCTTTAGGGACACGGCAGTTTTTCAGGCTAAGCTCGTATGTAGGTAGAGCCTTTATACCCATATTCTTCTCTCGCTCGCTAATCTCGAGCCCTTTTGTACCTTTTTCAATGATAAAACCCTGACTGCTGCCATTTTCAGCTGCATAGACGAGCAAAAAGTCGGCCTCAGCAGCCAGGGGCACATAACACTTCTCGCCATTAATAACATACTCATTGCCGTCGGGTCGGGCGGAGGTTAACAGAGAGCAAGGGTCAAAGCCAAAGTGTGGCTCAATGAGGGCAGCAGTAGCTGCCGTATATTTCTCAGCACAGACAAGCGGCAGATATTTCTTTCTCTGTGTCTCAGTGCCCATCTCCAAGATAGGATAGGAAAATAAAGCCGGACAGAGGATATGTATAGTCATGGAAAGATCTCCCCAGGCCAGTTCCTCGACTATCATTGAGGCTGTGATAGCTGAGTGCTCCCCACCAAATCCGCCATAGTCCTCAGGTATATTGCTTGAAATAAGCCCCATTTTCCAGGCAGTATCTATAATACTGTCAGGAATCTCACCGCTCTCGTCGCATTCCCGGTAGATTTTGCGCATTTCGTCACTGGCAAACTCTTTTACCATACTCGCAATCATTTGTTGTTCTTCTGTTGGGCTAAACGAAATCATATTACACTCCTTTCAATAGACACGCTGCCTTCAACACAGTCTTAACTTAAAACCTTGTAATTTATTAGCGGCATAATTTTTGGTCAAGATTACCAGTAACGTTGTATTATAAATGGTGCAGGAAAGAATTTCAAAGAATTTATCTAGGTATAAACCACGGAACAGAAATTAAGGAAAAATCTTAGTATTTAGGCAAAGTTACCTTGGTCATTCGGAGCGAAGTAAAGAATTTCAGAGATTTTTCATCACCGAAATTTATTTGGACTCCTCAGAATGACATTACTCAATGCCCTCTTACTGCCTGATTGACATTAAAGCTGACACCTTCTAAAATCAAGAAAGTGACTAAACCATCCTACGAAAATTGCGAAATTTCAGTGGAGACCTAATTCAATTTAGACTAAATTTGTTGGGGGCTCCCAAAAAGTCGCAGGATTTATTGGAGTTGATTTAGTAAGTGACTGGCGACGAACTGAGGCAAGTTTTTCTGAGTTTCTTCCAGGAGAAGGGGCATGAGATTATCCCTAGCTCCTCACTAGTGCCTCATAAGGACCCTACTTTACTGTTGACCAGCGCTGGCATGGTGCAGATTAAGCCTTATTTCCTGGGGTTGGAAGCCCCGCCTAGCCAGCGATTGACTTCCTGCCAGAAGTGCTTTCGTACCACTGATATAGATTCGGTTGGTGATAGCAAACACCTTACCTTCTTCGAGATGCTGGGTAATTTCAGTGTCGGTGATTATTTCAAGGCAGAGACTATTTCCTGGGCCTGGGAGTTTGTTACTAGGCACTTGAAACTGCCTGAAGAGCGGCTATGGATAACCGTTTACCTCGACGATGATGAAGCCTTCACTTATTGGCGAGAGGTCGGCGTCCCCGCTGGGAAGATACTGCGATTCGGAAAAGAGGACAACTTCTGGGGGCCGGTTGGTGATTCCGGTCCCTGCGGGCCATGCAGCGAGATTCATTATGACCTTGGTGAAGGGTTTGGCTGCGGCAGACCTGAATGTAAGCCTAATTGCGAGTGCGGCCGCTTCTCCGAGATATGGAATCTGGTATTCACCCAGTACAATCAGGACCAAAGTGGACAACACACTCCTCTACCCAAACCGAACATCGATACAGGTATGGGACTGGAGAGGACTTTAGCCGCTATACAGGGCAAATCCTCTCCTTATGAAACGGACTTGTTTTTGCCTTTGGTGGACCATATTTTGAGCTTATCTGGGAAAAAATATGGACGGGATGAAAATATTGACCGAGCCACTAGAATTGTGACTGAGCATTCACGCGGCATCGCTTTTCTTATTGCCGATGGCGTAATGCCTTCCAACGAAGGGAGGGGATATGTCCTGAGGCGAGTACTCAGGCGTGCTTCGCTCTTTGGCAGGAAACTGGGACTGGATGCCCCTTTTCTTAATGAAATGGCTGAGGTTGTCATTAGCACGATGAGCCATATATATCCTGAGCTTATGGCTAATCGAA
>SOHS01000150.1 GCA_004377135.1 Dehalococcoidia bacterium
TGAAATGTCATGTTATAATCTATCTTTAATTACTTATTAGGAGGAGGTTATTATGGATTGGTTTATGAGTACAGGTATAAGAGTCATTGTTATTATCGCTATTGCCGTCGCAGTCTACCTTATTTGCCGTCCGATAATACGTTCTATCATAAAAAGAATCGTGTCTCACCGGATGGCTGGCGAAGACGAAACGGAAATCCAGCAGCGAACAGACACACTATCTTCCATACTTGTCAAAATCGCCGGAATAATTATCCTGATTGTCGCAGTAATTACGATATTGCCTGAATTCGGTGTGAATATTACCTCCCTCATTGCTGCCATTGGTATTGGCGGTCTGGCTATCGCTTTTGCTGCCCAGAGCCTGATAAGGGACTTCATTGCAGGCTTCTTTATTCTCCTGGAAGACCAGTATGAAATCGGTGATGTGGTATCTATTGCCGGAATCGCTGGTGTTGTCGAGGATATCACTTTGCGACGCACTGTACTTAGAGATTTAGATGCTAATGTACATTCAGTCCCTAATGGCAAGATAGAATTGTCCACCAATATGACCAAGAAATATTCCAGGGTCAATCTTAATGTGTCGGTAGGTTATGGTGAGAACCTGAAACATGTTATTGATATCATCAATAAAATTTGCCAGGAGATGGCGAAAGACCCGCAGTGGAAAGATGATTTCATCACAACCCCCTCGGTCTTAAGGGTGGACAAGCTGGGCGATTCAGGCATAGACATTAAAATCCTGGGAGATACCAAGCCAGCGAAGCAGTGGGCTATCATGGGTGAACTACGGCTTCGCCTGAAAGACGCATTTGATAGGGAAGGTATAGAAATACCCTGGCCCCACACGAAGGTATATTTCGGGAATGCCCCGACTGTTATCAGTGAAAACTAGCAGGCGGTCAAGCAGCGGAGCATCCGTCATTTGGAAATAATGCTATTAAGTGACGGGAAATTTCGGTAAGGAATAGGGGGTGTAGCATGGCTGTAGAACATTATGGAGAGGTATACCAGTGCAAAATCTGTGGCAACAAGGTGGAAGTGATAGAGGTTGGTGGCGGTACACTTGTTTGCTGCGGTAAGGAAATGAAGAGAATAGAGGATAAACCTGAAGCCACGGTAAATTTACCGGATTCCGGCGGCTAAACTACTTACTTATTAGGCAACTACATTGTTGCTGGAACGAGGAGTACTGAAGCACTTATGAGTCAAGCCTGCTTACTTCCCCGAGAATTTCTTCCACGTATCCAAAAGTTCCTTGGCGTAGGGGAAGCCCAGGTGCTTCAAAATAAAAATGCCAGGCAGCGACTTCCAATAGTTGCAATTTTTAAAGCCCTTTATTATACTTGAATTAGTGGTTATAAGCGTAGGTTATCACGCCTCTGTGAAAGCTCTTCCGAGCTCATTCGCGAACGTTGGATGACCGAAACTCGAGCCAAGTATTATAAGAAAGGAGGTCGTCCAATGGGATTTACAGACAAAGATCTACAATGTTCTGACTGTGGTGCTACATTCACCTTTACCGCTGAGGAGCAAGAGTTTCATGCTAGTAAGGGATATACTAATGAGCCCAAGCGTTGCTCTGCTTGCCGTGAATCAAAGAGAGCCCAGTACGATAACTTCAGAGGTTACAGATCTAGCCGCCAAATGCATCCCGCAGTATGTGTTGAGTGTGGCAAGGACTGCGAAGTGCCCTTCGAGCCTCGAGAGGGCAGGCCAGTATATTGTAGTGAATGCTATAATAAGACGAAATTAAGCAGTTAGCAATAATTTAATGCGTCCGGACTCCGAGGGGGCTGGAACCAAACCCAGCCCCCGAAGGTTCAGAAACAGAGGCACTCATTGTGTTTTAGAAAGTTTGGTTGCACGAAGGTAAGGCTATAAAAATTGAAAGGGGGTTAATACTGTGAACATATATGTAGGTAATTTATCTCGCGAGGTTACCGAGGATGAATTGCGCCAGGCATTTGAGGCTCATGGGCAAGTCACATCGGTAAACGTCATTAAGGATAGGTACAGCGGCGAATCCAGAGGTTTTGGGTTTGTTGAGATGTCAACGAAATCTGAGGCCCAGGCTGCAATCAACGGTCTTAATGGAACATCATTGGGAGAGCGGACTCTCAGTGTTAGTGAGGCACGCCCTCGCACCGAAGGCGGCGGCGGCAGGAGACCCTATGGCGGTGGTGGTGGTGGGTTTGGTGGAGGAGGTAGAGGAGGTGGAGGAGGTGGAGGTAGAGGGCGTAGATACTAAGCTGCCAGTATCTTACGAATTGCGACCTCTATAATAGTGCACTGAAACTCCAGGCTGAGGAAGGGAAGTTTGTCTTTCCCTGTACCTCAGACCTGTCATTGATACTAACTATCTGTACAATATCACAGTCACGCGGCACTAATACCAGAGACGATAGTATCGAAGCTGCAATCGAGAGCCCGTAATAAATAGAACGGGCTCTGGTCGATAGCTACTGAGGTGCTCTTTGGGTGTTAGGGGACCTTTTACCTAAATCTCAAAGGTCTTATCAAAATTAACAATATTGCTACGCTGGAAACCCTGCCGCTCGAAGAGGGACTGTAGCTCTTTGTTACCTTCTGGAATGAGGGCACGGACCGTGCCAATATCTTCGACTTGGCAATGATACAGGAGCGCCTGAATTAATTTGCGGCCGATGCCGCGCCCCTGATAGTCAGGGTGAGTAAGTATAGCGTGAATAATGCACACTTCAGTAAGTGGTATCATCAGATACATCGACCGGTTGATCGAAAAGCCAACTATTTTACCATCAACCTCAGCTACAAAACTTACGTCGGGCGGTGTCCCAGGGTTCGCGGCAGCCAGGTCATCATAACTGATAACATCGCGCCTCGAGCCTCGGATTATCCTATCAAGGACCAGAACCTCATGAATGTCGCCACGTGTCATGCGCCGAATATTTACTTTGGCTTCTTTCGCGTTGCTCATCTTAAACACCTCCAGCGTTATCGTTGCCTAAAACAATCCCTCCCCTACGGGGAAATGGAAGCAGATAACCCAGCATGCTATATTGGCATATTATAATCCCTCCTTCAATTTTCTATCAAGACCTTGCGCTGGCCGGTGATTCTTAGCAACACAGAACTTCAAGCCTGGCTGGATTTTCTCTACGAGAGCAACTTCGGGTAGCCAAGCGCAGGTAGCACCAATGCTCAGGGGATGCACCCATACCAGTCCTGAGCAAGACTACATAAGACAATCTACGACTGTGAAATCAGGATCGCCTTACTCTTTACTTTCCGTTTCCCGGGCGTGTAAATAAAT
>SOHS01000095.1 GCA_004377135.1 Dehalococcoidia bacterium
ATTGCAATATTATTGCATTTAGTTTCTCGCTTCAGTATAATAGCGCTTGTGGTTCAAGACTCAATTCGAGTTTTGCAAGCTCAGGGGCACAAGGCGACCAGGCCGCGGAAGCTGGTGCTCGAGGTGCTGGAAGAAACCGAAAAACCCCTTTCCCCGTACGACATACAGGGAATTTTGCGCGCCAGGGGTAAATATCTAAACCACGTTACCATCTATCGCATACTCGATTTGCTTTGCAGCCTCAATCTAGCTCACAAAGTGCTATCCAGCGGTGGATTTGTGAAGTGTAGCTTAGATGCTGTAGCAGGCTGCCATCGTTTTATGGTCTGTCAGCACTGCGGAGCCATTCGAGAATTTGCTGATGAAGGATTATGTCAAGGGGAAAACAAGTTCGCCCGAAATCTTGGCTTTCACACTGAATATCATCTTTCTGAATTCTCCGGACTTTGTTCCCGGTGTTATAGGAAACAGCCACAATTGGCAGAATAAGAAATGGTCAAACGAATAGCGCACGAACTCAAAGAGCATCTGCCTTTCACAGCCCTTGGCGCTCTCACGGGAATTATCATCATGGTTATAATAGTTTTAGGTAACGTACCTTCCCATATTTCCCAAACCGTTTTTTACACCCTACATCCACTCCACGTGTTATTGAGCGCACTTGTAACCACAGCTATGTATGTAAGATACAGGAAAGCCAAATTCTGGGTGGCAATTTTGATTGGTTGGACAGGGTCCATCGGCATAGCCACGATAAGCGATGCCATAATTCCTTATCTAGGAGGAAGCTTACTTCATGCCCAAATGGAGTTTCATGTGCCCTTTATCGAGGAATGGTGGATAAATTTCTTGGCATTAGGAGGCATTGCAATTGGCTATTGGAAGCAAACGACCAAAATCCCACACTTTGGACACGTATTGTTAAGTACCTGGGCATCGTTATTCTACATCATGGCATTCGGAAAGGCTGAGTGGATTCCTCTGCTCCCTTTTATTTTCTTGTTTTTATTCCTTGCGGTCTGGCTTCCTTGCTGCCTGAGCGACATCGTATATCCTCTTCTATTCCTGAGGAAAGAGCCAGAGCTACCTTCACCAGAAAGACGAGAAATCGCCAGCTAAACCATCCCAAGAAAATCTTTTGATTTTGACGGGTGGATAATAGTGGCAAGACTTCGTGGTTTGATTAAGTGATAAATGTCGCCTATACTTATGCTACTACATAAGGCACCCTTGATTACGGAGGCGGCTTGTTCGATTTGTTAAAAAAGACTGAACCGGGAGTAAAAAGAGGCAAGGAAACCTGGTTCAGCAAGATAGCTAATATTTTTAACCGGGACACCTTTGGGGACGAAGTCTGGGAGGAATTGGAAGAGTTACTTGTCTCGGCTGATGTTGGTGTAGAGACTACGAACAAACTCCTAAATAAAGTCAAACAGCGGATGAAAACGGACGAGCTTTCAGAGGTATCTCAGATAAGGGAAACCTTGAAAGGGGAGATGGTAAGCTTATTGAGCATCCCTCAGACAGCAAATCCGACCCCAAAGCAAAGTGGGGAATTCCCTCATATCATCCTTGTGGTCGGCGTAAATGGCTCAGGCAAGACGACGAGCATTGCCAAGCTGGGCTATAGTTTTACCTCGAAGGGAAACCGAGTTATACTAGCGGCAGCGGATACCTTCCGGGCAGCAGCTATTGAGCAACTTAAACACTGGGGAGGGAAAGTAGGTGCCGAAGTCATCGCCCATCAACCTGGTGGTGACCCCGGAGCGGTTGCCTATGATGCTGTTCAGGCTGGCTGTAGCCGCCATGCTCAAGCGGTGATTATCGATACTGCTGGTCGCCTTCATACCAAGTTTAATCTCATGGAAGAACTCAAGAAAATAAAGAGAGTGGTAGCTAAGCAAGATGCTTCGGCCCCTCATCAAGTTTTGCTGGTAATGGACGCTACCACAGGACAAAATGGCTTGGCCCAAGCCAAATATTTTACCGAAGCTATGGGCGTCACCGGTATTTTCCTATCCAAGCTGGATGGTACAGCCAGAGGCGGCATAATATTTGCCATCTGCGACCAGTTAAATATACCGCTTTCTTATATCGGTACTGGCGAAAAATTACAAGATATGGCTCCCTTTGATGCTGAGGCCTTTGTTAATGCTATTTTCTCTTAAACCGAAAGGAAAAGATAAATGCTAACTATCAGCATAGACCCGGTTGCTTTCACCATTGGCTCCCTAGAGATACGGTGGTATGGAATTATGGCAGCTATAGCGGTTGCGTCGCTGCTAGTCATTATGCTCAGGGAAGCAAAAAGGCTAGGCATCACGCGTGATATCTACAGCATTTTCCTCTGTGGTGTTATTGGCGGTATTATCGGAGGTCGGCTAGCATATGTAATCTATTACTGGGAGCATTTCATGGCAAACCCCCGAGAGATTATTGGATTTGCTGGCCTTGCTCAAATGGGGATGATTATCGGCATAATTGTGGCAGCATTGATTTATATGGGGGTAACGAGAATGCGCTTCTCCACGCTACTTAGCGTAGGCGATGCCTTTATTGTGGGGGCGTTTTTAGCCCTTGCCATAGGCAGGATTGGTTGCACCCTCAACGGCTGCTGCTCTGGCCAGCCCAGTCCATTTGATTTTTTCCCGTTGGCGGTGATCTACACACCTCGGAATACCATGGCGCCTGAATATTGGGGGGTGCCACTATACCCTACTCAGATTTATCACGTATTATGGAATCTGATAGTTTTTGCTATAGTTTGGCGATTTCGGGGAAAATTTAAACCTGAAGGCGGCCTCCTGCTTTTTGGTTTTTCTATTTATGCCATCGGTGATCTTAGCTTGAGGTTTCTCCGTGCCGGACGCGAACCATTACTTTGGGGTATTGATAACGCCCAATTTGTTGACTTAGCCATATTGGTGATTTTCCTGCCCTGGCTTATTATTAAACTCCGCCAATTCAATAAACAAGCTTTGGTGACCGAGCTTGTTAACGAAGCTGAGCAGGAGCAAAATCACGGAGATTAAGGCTTAGCACCTCTTCTCCATTCCAGCGACTTTTTTCCAGGTTATACACGATATCTACGCGAGATGGAATCTCTTTCCTTGTTCTCCGCGACTCAAAATCTACAGCTTGCCAGGTTATGTTTCCTTGTTTGAGTTTTAGTCTCAGCCATTCGCCCTGGTTACCGAAGTTACGACACTCGATTACCTCGACCTGCCGGGTGAGAAAGGTCGGCTGTGGGTTGCCTCGACCAAAAGGGCTCAATTTTTGGATAAGGTTAAAGGTCTCTACACTAAAAGTAGATAAGGGAAGCTCGGCATCAATCACTATTTCCGGGCGAAGGTCAAGCTGACCTAATTGGTCCGTAGCTAGTCTGGTAATATAATCCTCTAGCTGAGCCAAATTTTGGCGTGTTACGGTGAAGCCAGCGGCTAAGGGATGGCCACCAAAGGTAGTAAGCAGGTTATGGCATTCTTTTAAAACAGCTGTGATGTCGAATTCAGGTATACTACGACAGCTACCCTGACATAGCTCAGGGCCTAAACTGATGATAATGGCAGGCTTGTAAAATTCATCTACGAGCTTGCCAGCAACAAGCCCGATAACACCGATGGAGTAGCTTTCGTCACCGTCTATAAGCACCGGCAGGTGTAGTTTGGCAGCCAGTTTCTCCCTCGCTCGGCTTAATACTTCATTGGTTAATTTTTGTCGCTCGGCATTCCTCCTCTCTAGCTCCAGGGCCAGGAGGCGAGCTTCCTCTGGTGACTGAGTAGTGAGCAGCTGGTAGCTGGTGGAGGCATTGTCCATCCTGCCAGCAGCATTGAGACGAGGTCCCAGTACCCAGGAGATATCTTTAGTATCAAGTTCACCTGGCTTCAGTCCGGCCAATTTACCCATTTCTTGAATTCCCACGCGGGAGCTATTATTAAGCTCTCTCAGCCCTTTCTTCACCAGGTACCGATTCTCACCAACGAGAGTAACTAAATCGGTAACAGTGGCTAAAACTACTAATTCCATCAATCCAGCTAGCCATTTCTCCCGGCTATCTTTATGGAATAGCGCTTGCAGAAACTTGAAGGCAACACCAGCACCAGCCAAATCTGGATAGGGGTACATCGAATCCTTTCGCTTCGGGTCAATTACAGCTACGGCTCGAGGCAAGCTCCCTAACGGAATGTGATGGTCGGTGATAATCATATCCATTCCCATTTCTCGAGCCTGTTTCACCTCTGTAAGGTCAGTTACGCCACAATCAACAGTAATAACCAAACTGGCCCCCTGTGCCTGAAGCTTCTCCAGAGCTGAAATCTTTAATCCGTGGCCTTCGTTGACGCGGTCAGGAATATAGGTAATAACTTCAGCGCCAAGCCTTGACAGTCCCTCGACAAGAATAACTATGGCTGTAACGCCATCAACATCAAAGTCACCATAGATGGCAATCTTTTCCCGGGCAAGCACGGCCTTATAGACCCTGCTTACAGCCTGTGATATATCAGGAAGGAGGAAGGGATTACCCTCCAGCCTACGGTCAGCAGACAAAAAAGGGTCGATGTCCTCTAGCTTAACACCACGATTGTAGAGAAGTTGAGCAATCAGAGGAGAAAAGTCAGAAGCATTTAAATATTCATCAGGCACTGGAGGCAGGATTTTCCATTGAGCCCGTTGATTCAATTTAGCACCTCAGTTTAATGACCTTGGCTAGAATCGCTAACTATATCACAGAAAAGGCTTTAACAAAATGTCTTTGCGAGCGAAGCGAAGCAATCTCACATCCTTTTTAGAGATTGCCACGTCGCCTGCGGCTCCTCGCAATGACAAGTGGGGCTTCCTAACCAGCAAAACCACGGATTAAGCGTAATTTGACCACTCAGCCCCGCAATAAATATAATCCATGTAAATGAGGATAGCTTTCTACACATTAGGGTGTAAGCTCAATCAGGCCGAGACGGAATCTCTGGCTAGTCGTTTTAGCCAAGCCGGATTTCAACTTGTTTCCCCTGGTGACAGAGCAGATATTTATATTGCCAATACTTGCACAGTCACCCACATTGCCGACCGCAAGTCACGCCACTGGCTCAGGCTGGCAAGGCGAAGAAATCCCCAGGCCTTAATTATTGCCACCGGCTGCTATGCTCAAAGAAATCGCCAAGAGCTAACCCAGCTGGCTGACATCGTAGTTGATAACAAAGAGAAAGAGCATCTGCTGGCCCTCACCCGAACTTTTTCCCTCGAAAGGAGAGGACTGGGTGATGGTGAAACAAAGCAATCTCAGGTGCTCGCTGCCACCGCCAGAACTCGCAGTCTGATAAAGATTCAAGATGGCTGTCATAGCCCCTGCACATATTGCATTGTGCCCAAAGTAAGGCCCCACGAATATTCCGTGCCCGCTTCCCAGATAATTGACGAAGTGAATCAAAAGGTGACCCGAGGTTACAAAGAAGTCGTTCTCACCGGGACGAAGGTCGGCGCTTATAGAGACGCTGTCCCGAACGCTAGCGAAGGATCTAGTATTGACCTCAGGGATTTGTTCCAGCGTATTCTTAGCAGTACCGGCGTCGAGAGATTACGTCTCTCGTCGTTACAGCCTTCGGAAATATCCTCTGGGTTTCTTACCTTGTGGCAAGATGAAAGGCTCTGTCGGCATTTCCACTTAGCGCTGCAAAGTGGAAGCGAGACCGTGCTGCAAAGGATGAGGAGGAGCTACTCTCTGGACCAGTATCAGAGAACAGTAAATTTGATTAAAGATACGATACCAGAGGTCGCCATCACCACAGATATCATAGTTGGTTTCCCCGGGGAAAGCGCTGAAGAATTTGAACAGAGCTACTCTTTTTGCCAGCAAGCTGGCTTCGCCAACATCCACGTCTTCCCATACTCACCCCGCCCTGAGACAGCGGCAGCCGGGATGCCCGAGCAGATAAAAGACAAAGTTAAAGCAGAGCGTAACCAGCGGATGCTAGAGCTATCTCGAAGTTCACGGCGTAACTTTTGTGAGCAGTTCTTGGGGCAAACTATGCCGGTCCTGTGGGAGAAGGAAACAAGCCCCGGAAGCGGTATATACTCAGGGCTGACCGGCAACTACATCAGGATATTTGCTCACAGCGAAAAGACCCTGGATAATGAGATAACATCTGTTAAGCTCGTAGGATTTCATAACCAGGAAATGTGGGGAGAATTAGTGAATGAAAATCCAGGTTAAGGTAAAGCCCGGTTCCAAGACCGAAGAGCTAAGCCGTGAAGGGGATAGCTTTATAGTCCAAGGTCAAGAGCCGCCCAGGGAGGGCAAGGCCAACCAGGCAGTCATCAAATTACTGGCAGAGCATTTCGGCGTTCCCCAGAGCAGGGTCAGGATTCTCAGCGGCTTTGGAAGCAGGAATAAAGTCATCGAGGTTGCAGAAGAGTAGCAAGATAGGACTGCTCTGCACTTACGCAAAGCAACTGAATTTGAATTGGCACAAGGCGTGCATTCTTATTTCAATTAGGCAGCTTGGTATTTTCAAGGGAGATGCTACCCTGTTGGCATGGTCACAATAATAAGGCATATTTTAGCTTTATTCTGCAGGAGAATTAGGTAAACTAGCCCAAGACCCTATTTTGTTCGTGAAGTCCATTATGTCCCAGTCTGCCTCAAACATTTTAACGTCAAATTAACGTTAATTAGGGTCATATTACGCTTATCGCGGAGTTGTATGTCCCTTAGCTAATAACAGAATAGCTTTCTGCGCAATTTAGGTTTTCACGTGCACGTGTTCATCCCTATGTTCGTTCATTGCTGACGCCTTGACTGTGTAGTATTCCTCGCACACAGCAGGAAAGACTACTGTTGACTTCCCTAGTGAGAATTTAATATCTTATAATATAAGGGAGACGGTGCCACATGGGAAGAGTTATCACCTTTTTGATTGCGGTGCTTTCAATTGCTAGCATAGTAGGCTGCGGTGGAAATGAGTCTTATGCGCCAATGGTCGCCGCAGGTGGTTTTCATACGGTAGGGATTAACGGCAACGGCACTGTGGTTGCCGTGGGAGATAACACTAACGGACAGTGCGATGTAGACAGATGGACGGCTATAGCGCAGATTGCCGCGGGTTTATTTCATACTGTGGGACTTAAGTCTGATGGCACCGTGGTCGCGGTGGGAGACAATTACTACGGGCAGTGTGATGTCGACGGATGGACAGGCATCAACCAAACCGCCGCAGGCCACAGTCATACAGTCGGGCTTAAATCCAACGGCTCTGTGATTGCCATGGGATACAATCGCTGGGGACAGTGCGATGTCAACGACTGGACGGATATCATCCAAGTCGCTGCTCGTGAGGGTCACACGGTTGGTCTTAAGTCTGACGGCACTGTGGTTGCCGTAGGATATAACAACCACGGGCAATGCAATGTCACCGACTGGACGGACATAGCCCAGGTCGCGGCAGGCGGCTACCACACAGTAGGACTTAAGTCCAATATTACCGTGATCGCTGTGGGATGGAACTACGATGGGCAGTGCAATGTCGGCAACTGGACGGACATTATCCAGGTCGCTGCAGGCTCTAGACACACGGTGGGGCTTAGGTCCGATGGCACTGTGGTCGCCGCGGGATGGAACGACGATGGGCAGTGTGATGTCGGTAACTGGACGGACGTCATTCAGGTCGCTGCAGGAGGCGTTCACACAGTGGGGCTTAAATCTGACGGAACTGTGGTCGCCGCGGGATGCGGGGTTTGGGACTACGACCAGTGCAATGTTGACAGCTGGAATCTTATCAACTAGATTACTGCAGTCGATTTGATGGTCATCCTGCTTCAATTAACCTATAAGCAGAATACTCAACGTCTTTCTCCTAGAACTACCACACACAAGACGTTGATTTATCCGGTAAATCTATTCAAAATAGTTATACGGTAACGTACGCATGGAAGGGCAAACATCCCGATGTTTGTTCAATGGTGACTCCTTAACTCTATAGTAAATCTTGGACGCCTCACAAAAGCTAATTTCCTTAACGAGATTTTAACAATGTTATTATATACTGTTGCAATAAACACTATAAGGCGAATATAGGGTATGAAGCTAATACCTAGTCCGTCGATATATCATTTCCTGGTAAGAGTTGGCATCTGGCTGATTGTGGCGACTTTTATTGTCGGCATAGCAGGCTGTGGTGAAGGTGAACCAGAAGGTGGCGACTATTATAACCTTACCATCGCCAGTACCTATGGAGGGTCCGTAACAACCCCCGGTGAGAGTGAATCGTGGTATGCCGCTAATACGACGGTCGAACTTCTCGCTGAGACTGACGACCACCACTACTTTGTCAACTGGACTGGTGATGTGAGCAACATTGCCGATGTCTATGCTCCTGCGACCAACATCACCATGAACGACCACCACTTCATCACCGCCAACTTCGAACTGGACCAAGGTTGGTATTACCTCACCATCGATAGTACCTATGGAGGGTCGGTAACCGAACCCGGTGAAGGATATTTTGCCTATGCCGCTAACACGACAATTGATCTTGTCGCCGAGCCTGACGAACACTGCCGCTTTGTCAACTGGACTGGCAATGTAGAAACCATCGCCGATGTGGATGCTGCCGCGACCAACATCACCATATTTGACTCCTACTGCATCACCGCTAACTTCAGCCCATTCGCCGGAGGAAACGGAACAGCTGAGGACCCCTACCAGATTGCAGATTGGTATCAGCTTGATAGTGTACGCGATTATCTGAGCAGCCACTTCATCCTCATTAATGACCTCGATTCCAACTCTATTGGCTATACTTGGCTGGCGGGCTCGACAGCCAACGGCGGAAAGGGCTGGAGACCAATTGGAACCCAGAGTTATCCATTTACCGGGACTTTGGATGGTCAGCGTTACAAGATATATGACCTATTTATCAACCGGCCTTCTCAGAATTATATTGGCCTTTTTGGCGAAGTTGGTGTGGGAGGAATCGTCCAGAATATCGGTGTGACCAGCATCACCATAACTGGCTATAATTATGTTGGCGGTCTAGTGGGATATAGTTCAGGAACTGTGAGCAACTGCTATGCCACTGGTACCGTGACTGGCGAGTCGTTTGTTGGCGGTCTGATGGGAAGTATTGTGTATGGCACTGTGACCAACTGCTATGCCACTGGCGACATAAGCGCCCATGTGGACGTTGGCGGTCTGGCGGGATTTAATGATCATGGTACTGTGAGTAACTCTTATTCTACGAGCAGCGTGACTGGCAACTCAGCAGTTGGCGGTCTGACGGGAGGGAATTCAGGCAATGTTAACAACTCCTATTCTACCGGTAACATTACTAGCGCTATTGAGTGTGCTGGCGGTCTGGTGGGATATAATCGGGGCACTGTTAGCAACTCTCATTCCACATGCAGCGTGAACGGTGATTATACTGTTGGTGGTCTGGTCGGATGGAATTATGCCGGCAGCGTAAACAACTGTTATTCCACAGGGAGCGTGAACGGCAATCTGGGCGTCGGCGGTCTTTTGGGAGTGAATGGAGGGAATGCGTATGATTCCGCTGGTGCTGTAAGCAACTCCTGTTCCGCAGGTAGTGTGACTGGCGATTATACTGTTGGTGGTCTGGTGGGATGGAATCTTAACGGCAGCATAAACAACTGTTATTCCAGAGGCAGCGTAACTGGCAATTTTCGCGTCGGCGGCCTCTTAGGAGCGAATGGACAGAATGAGATTGATGTTCCTAGTACTGTGAGCAACTCCTATTCGACCGGTACCGTGACTGGTAATACTGGTCATCCGTCCGTTGGCGGTCTGGTGGGACAGAATTGGGAGGGCACCGTGAGCGACTCCTTCTGGGACACCGAAACCAGTGGACAATCTACTTCAGATGGTGGGATAGGCAAGACTACGGCAGAAATGCAGAACATCGCCACTTTCTCAGGGGCGGCGTGGAACATAATCGCAGTCGCCGATTCTGGCGCACGCAACGTTTCCTACACCTGGAATATCGTCAACGGAGTAACCTATCCTTTCCTGAGCTGGCAGTCGTAACTCTTTATACGGCAACTTTCGGGCTAATAACCCTAAAGGAAAACGGAATCGAATATTTATACGCATCGCTGGACAAACATCCCCATGTTCTTCCAGTCGTGACTCCCGAACTCTGTAGTATATCTTGGACTATATACGAGAACTACTGCCAGGTTCCTTAAGGAAAATTTAATATGTTATAATATAAAGGAAGAGGTGTTACGTGGCAAGGGTTAGCATCTTTCTAATTGCGATAGTCTTAATTGCAGGGATGGTGGGCTGTGATGTCAATCGTGAATCTTATACTCTCACTATCACCAGCACACCTGGAGGATCAGTAGTTGAGCCTGGCGAGGGGACGTTCACGTATTACGCAGGCACAGAGGTCGACCTGGTAGCCGAGGCCGACGAGGGTTACCAGTTTCTTAACTGGAGTGGCACCCTGATTCACGTAGCCAATCGTAAAGATGCCGCAACCACCATAGTCATGGACAAAGACTACTCCATCAGCGCCAACTTTGCCGTACCAACACTGGTATGGGATTGGTATGATTTGAATGCGACCAGAGATGACCTGTACGGCATTTACATTTTGATGAACGACCTCGATTCCTCCACTTCGGGTTACGAGGAACTGGCAGGGCCGATAGCCAATGGGGGAAAGGGCTGGCAGCCGATTGGATCCAGTAATGAGACGCAATCGAAGGTGTTCCACGGAACTCTTGATGGTGGGGGATATGAAATATGCGACCTATTTATCAACCGCCCCGATGAATTTAATGTGGGGCTTTTAAGTGTGGTTTGGCTTGGTGGGGGCATTACAAATCTCGGCGTCGTTAACGCCACTGTGACCGGATATATGTGGGTTGGGGGGCTGGCGAGTGGTAGTATTGGCACCGTAAGTAATTCTTACTCTACTGGCAGCGTGAATGGTACCGACCATGTCGGCGGTCTGGTCGGAGCCAACGGCCCAGAGGGCACTGTGAGCAATTCTTATTCCATCGGTAACGTCACTGCTGATGGGTCAGTGGGCGGTCTGGCGGGAGGGAACGGCGGCATTGTGAGCGACTGCCATTCTACCGGTAGTGTGACTGGGGATGAGCGTGTTGGTGGTTTGGTGGGAGGGAACGGGGGCATTGTGAGCGACTGCCATTTTACCGGCAGTGTTACTGGTGATGAGCGTGTTG
>SOHS01000004.1 GCA_004377135.1 Dehalococcoidia bacterium
TTGGCAGACGAGCATGACTTAGGATCATGTGCTGAAAGGCGTGGGGGTTCGAGTCACCCCTTCCCCACTCAGTGTTGTAACTATAACCAGGTAGTCTTGGAGGCTGTTATGTTTTCAGTCGCGTAACGCTCCGACCTGATTTTAGATTGATAATAAACATTGCTGCCAGTATGCACGCTGCACCACCGAGAGTTCGCAGTGTCAGCTGGCTTCCACCAATGACAACAGCGAATAATCCGGCAAAGACCGGCTCCCCTGTCATTACCACCGCTGCACGCGTTGGTGATACAAGTGATTGAGCCCACGTCTGTACAAAAAAAGCCACAGCGGTTGCTAGTACCCCTGTAATCCCTACAACTTTCCACACTCCAGGATCGGGCGGCACGGCAATTCCTTCAGGTATAGCAGCTATGAGCGATATTACGGCGACAGTACCAATTTGAAGCAGGGAAAAGGCGTACGGCTCGTATTGTGATGACCATTCACCCAAACCAACTATATGAATAGCGAAAAATACGGCGCATCCTAGTGTGAGCAGTTCACCGATTCCAACTGACCAACCGTTGAGACTGAGTAATGCCAAGCCCACAGTAGCCAGTGCTACTACCATCCAGGTATTACGATTGGTTTTACGGCGAAGTAATATCCATGACATAACTGGGGTAAGGACGACAAACATGCCGGTAATAAACCCCGAAATAGCTGCGGATGTATAGCGCAAGCCGTATGTTTGAGCAATATAACCCAGCCCAAGTATTGTGCCTAGTCCAACGCCGCGCAGTAATTCGAGACGCGTCACGTTACGCAGACAGGTCGGACGCAAGGCAATCATCACAACACTGGCTACTACAAAGCGCCACGCTAGAAAGTCCATGACTGCCATGCGTGCTATGGCATCTTGTACAACAAGAAAAGTATAGCCCCAGACTGCCGTTACCCCAACAAGGGCAACTGAGGCAATCATTGGTGATGATTTCCAATTCGCTGACATATTCTTCTCTAAACTATGTGTGATGCCAAGCCATCAGTCTACCATAGGTATAATGTATGGGTTAAGTGGGGGATTGGTCTATCATTCCCATAAGAATCACAGCTCAAATCTTTTAAAAGCAAGGTACTTAGGATAGTCGATGGCGAATGTAAATAGAGCCGAGAACCCAAGTACAAATAACATCTGAAGCGACGTCACTTGCGGTGCTCAATTTTCAAACTTTTTCAGGGTGACGGTTTAAGAAACCGTCTCTTTGTTTACGCAGATTATTCTGGGGATATAATGCCTGATTTATAGTAGGCCTGATTGGTATGATGTCCCGGGAATTTGCTGATTGGGGTTTATTCAAGGGTATGGGAGAGGTTACGACTTCATTTTGAAGCTGATAGGGTGATGTCATTTAGGCATAATATTTCTATTTACTTCCATGACCTATCCAACCACATCCCTTCAATTTCTCCACTTTCCGCATCAGCTACAAAAGAGCATATCTTTCTAATAGAGCTACGATAAAATTCATACATGAAGCTTACTTTCCATTTTCCCTCAGTCTTTAGTGCGTATGTAAGTTGCAACTTGGAATAATCCATAACACCCAACATGTCCAGGACTTTCTCAGCTATTCTTCTTAATTCTTCTGCCTGTACGCTCATAGTCTCAAATTACCCCCAGGAAGAGTTTACTGTTGATTCTACCACAAAATTCATTGTTCGTATATATCTTTATTCCCGAGCATTCTGGGGACATGATACTAATTCGTAATGAGCCTCACGGGTATGGTGTCCCTGGAATTGCAGCAATAATCCCTCGCTCAGCTGGTGGTGACCTGCATTATGAACCTGACTTAAAGAGGCGGGAGTGGAGTTAAGCTGGCTTGTGAAGCTTTCCCGGGCCAAATGAAGAGTAATCCAGGTCATAAAATTGCCTGCATATGGTAAATAAACCAAACTGTACGCCACCTAAAACTATTTTCGCTTCCGCAGAATCACGATAATACTTCTCGTAGTTGTTTTCGCGGACATAACCGAAGGAACCCATGAGCTCCATCCCTCTCAGGATTAGTTCTGATGCTTTCCTGGTAATAAATACATGCACCGCGTGTCCTTTAGCTGCCATACTTACCGAATCCCAGGGACCATAAATCTCCCGATGGTCAAACTGATAGGCTAATTCCAAAAAAGCAGACCTGGCTACAGTTATTACCGATGCCATTTCACCCAATATAACAGCCGATGAAAGGTGCTGGTTGATCGGCTTACCGCCTACCACCCTCTGCCCCGTATATTCAACAAGGACGTCAAATGCCCCCTGTAGAATACCCGTGGCATGCCCCGAGTTCATAGCCATAGGAGCAGCCAAGATTTCTTGAAAGATAGCCCAGGCTTCTGGCCCCTGCAGTCCCCACTCCTTGGGCACCCGGACATCATCAAAATAGGTAGAGGTGTTTCGGTCAGACTGCATACCGCATTTGACTTCAAATTTGCCATGGGAAACGCCAGGCCAGGGTTCGGGAACATAAATCAAGGCAAGGCCATCTATTCCCTTACTGGGATCCATATTGCAGACAACACAGTTGAGGTCAGCTATGCCACTATTAGATGCCCAAAACTTGTTTCCGTTTATTACCCATTCGTTACCTTCAAGTTTAGCCCTCACCCCTATCGTTCTGCCCTCATTCAGCGAGTTCTCAATATCAACGGCAGACTCGACTTCGCTAAAGTTCATGCAGGCAACGGCTAACTCTTTGTCGGTGAACTTGGGGGCAAACTTATCGAGCACCGCTTTCGCCCATGCCTTTGCTTTCGGAGAAAAGGGGCCGATATAGGCTGTAAAAGCCGGTTGCCAACCCCAGTCGGTGCAGGCGCTGTGCATACTTATGCCATAATCGCCGCGCCCTAGCTGCTCCTGCTTTAGGGCAGCGCCAACTACGGTACCCTTCTCCGCAGTGCCACCATATTCCTCCGGTATCATGCTTTTCTGGGAACCAAGGTCTACCTGTAATTTCTTCAGTATGGGGGTGATTATTTTTTCATGGGTTACATCATCATCAATCTTGTCGCGAACCGGCATAATTTCCTTGTCGGTAAAATCAGCAAACGTCTGCTGCAGCATCCGTTGCTCTTCATTAACAAAACACTCCGGGTATTGTAATTTGTACCACTGACT
>SOHS01000036.1 GCA_004377135.1 Dehalococcoidia bacterium
ATGAAACAGAAAGGCTTAATTCAAATTTATACCGGGGACGGCAAAGGAAAGTCCACTGCCGCTATCGGTCAGGCAGCCCGCGCTGCCGGGCATGGTTTCAAGGTCGGCTTGGTCTCTTTTTTTAAAGACCCTGAGGCATTCGGTTACGGTGAATATAAATCCCTGGAAAAGCTGGGGATAAAGACCTTCCTTTTCGCCAAGAAACATCCTCACTTCTACAAGGAACTGAATCCTGACGATGTCCGCCGGGAATGCTCCAGGGGACTGGAATTTATTAAGGAGCTTTTCCAGGACCCATCCTGGGATATGCTGGTCCTGGATGAGATAAACATTGCCGTGCGCGACGGCTTTCTGAAAGAAGAAGAGGTTCTCTCTCTTCTGGAAGCAAAGCCGGAAAAGCTAGAGCTTGTTTTAACCGGTCGGGGCGTCACAGAAAAGATCATAGAAAAGGCAGATTTGGTCAGCGAGGTGAGGGAAGTGAAGCATCCTTATAGTCAGGGAATAGAAAGCCGGGAAGGCGTTGAATACTAAATTAGACTTCGGCGATGGCACGTACTGTATCTGAGGTATTTAGCGAGCCCGTTATCCCTTTTGCCATTCGCTGGCACAGTAGAGTTTACTCTTTACTGGGGCTTGCGGCACTGCTGGTAGTGGTAGCTGTGTTTGCCACTACTTTGGGAAGTGTTCCTATACCCTTTACCACTACTTTTCAAGTCCTCCTCTCTCAACTGCCCTTCGTTCATATTACCCCTGCTTCTCCCGAAATTTTCGGGGCGCCGTTGAGCCTGGAAATCCTGGAAACGATAATCCTGGATATCCGGCTGCCACGCATCTTTCTGGCAGGGTTAGTCGGAGCAGCCCTGGCAGTAGCAGGAGCCACTTATCAAGGACTGTTTCGCAATCCTCTGGCCGACCCTTATCTTTTAGGTGTGGCCTCAGGAGCCGGACTGGGAGCGACCATTGCCATGCTTACTCCTTTCACATTAGCCTGGATGGCTTTTGGGGCCGTGCCGTTATTCGCCTTCATTGGTGCCGTAGGCGCCGTGGCTGTGGTCTATTTGCTGGCTCGTGTCGGCAAAACCCTGCCCGCCACCACACTTATCCTGGCTGGAGTAGCTCTAAGTGCTTTTCTGGCCTCCATCACATCATATCTCATGACCATTTCCGGTGAAGAACTACATGGGATTGTATTTTGGCTGCTGGGTGGACTTTACCTGACTAAATGGTCTGAGGTGTGGACGGTCCTCCCCTGTGTGTTAGCGGGCCTTGTAGTCATCTGGATTCACGCCCGACCGCTCAATGTAATGCAGCTTGACGAAGAGCAGGCCCAACAACTGGGCATCAATGTGGAAAGGGTCAAGCTCATATTACTGGCTGCTGCCACCCTTATTACCTCCTCAGCGATTTGCTTCACCGGCCTTATCGGTTTCGTCGGCCTACTCATCCCTCATGCAGTGAGGCTTATCTGGGGGCCGGACTACCGGTTTTTGCTCCCTCTATCCACGCTGGTGGGCGCCATCTTCCTCATCATAGCCGATACTTTAGCCCGTACCGTAATTCCTCCTACGGAGATTCCGGTAGGAATAATTACTGCTCTCTGTGGAGCACCTTTCTTTCTTTATCTATTGCGGAGAAGGAAGGGGCTTGCTTTCTTCTGAAAGGATAAGACACCATGATTGAACTGGATAATGTCAGCCTGGGCTATAACCATCGAGCCATCTTGCAAAATGTAAGTATGAAGGCCGGGCCCGGCCAGATACTGGGGCTGGTCGGCCCCAATGGCTCGGGGAAGTCAACATTAATCAAGGGAATGACCCGGGTGATTGACCTATTCTCCGGGCGTATCTTAATTGACGGCCGTGATATAAGAACCATTAAGCGAGACGAACTGGCTCGCCTTGTTGCCACGGTGCCGCAAAGCCCTGCCCTGCCCGGGGCTTTCACTGCTTTTGAAGTGGTGCTTATGGGACGAACGCCTCACCTCGGGCTTCTTCGCTACGAGGGAGGAAAAGACCTGGCCGTCGCCTGGCAAGCAATGGAGGCAACGCACACCCAGTCCTTCTTTGAGCGCAGAGTAAGTGAGCTCTCAGGAGGGGAGAGACAGCGGCTTGTTATCGCCCGGGCACTAACCCAGCAGCCAAGGGCGATGCTCCTTGACGAGCCGACTGCCAATCTGGACATAAACCATCAAGTCGAGATTCTTAATCTGGTCAAGAGCCTTTGCCGGGAGCAAAGTTTGACCGTCATTATCGCTTTACATGATTTGAACTTAGCGGCTCAATACTGCGATTGGATGGTCATGCTAAATGGAGGGAAAGTTTACGCTGAAGGCACGCCACTGGACATACTCACAGCGCCGAACATCAAGAGGGTTTACGGAGCCGAAGTATGTGTTTACCCCCACCCCATTAATAAGCTGCCCACCACCCTTATCACGGCCGGCGGGAGTCATGGAACAAGCTGAATAGAATTCCCCTACCCGTCACAATCCCTTCCATTCCTCCCTCAGGATGCCAAACTCCACCCGGTCATGATATTGCCCGTTTTTGAACATGGCTTGCCGCAAACGGCCTTCCTCCTGAAAGCCGAGTTTCTTGTGAAACTTGATGCTGCGTTCGTTGAAGGCAACTGCCCCCGATGAGATGCGATGTAGATTCAATTGTTGGAAGCCATAGTTTATTAGCAGTTGGGCAGCCTCCACGCCGTAGCCTTTGCTCCAGTAATGCTTTTCGCCTATGATGATTCCAAAAATAGCATTGCGGTCTTTTGAGTCTATCCCATGCAGCCCGCAGTTGCCGATGGATTTAGTTGAGGCACCTTCCTTCGCTTCGATAACAAACAGAACATCGCTTCTCGCCCTCGTGGTGCCCAATTCTTCGATGAATTTCTCCTCAAACATTTCGGTCATCGGCAGATACATATCAAGATACTGGACTACCTCCGGGTCGTTGAACCATTTCAGAAAAAATGAGATATCGGACCTCCTAAACGGCCTCAGAAGAACGGTCTTCCCCTTTAACATTTGAATCCCTCCTTTTGTCCCCGAGCTAGTCTTGCTGTCCTCAATCGAATACTTGAGCGGAGACCATGTTCACTTAAATGGAGAATATAATAGCCCCAGCAA
>SOHS01000064.1 GCA_004377135.1 Dehalococcoidia bacterium
GCAGATACCTCCAGGCCAATTTAGCCTCACCGTCTCCAGCACAAGTGGTGGCTCGGTCACCGTACCCGGCGAGGCGACGTTCACCTATGACGAAGGAACAGTGGTCAACCTGGTGGCGGAGGCTGAGGAGGGCTACCAATTTGACGAGTGGACTGGCGATGTGGACACCATTGCCGATGTTAATGATGCCACCACCACCATCACCATGAACGGAGACTACTCCATAACGGCCAATTTTGAAGAGGTGCCATCATCCCCTGTGGGGTGCTTCATCGCCACTGCAGCCTATGGCACCCCGATGGCAGAGGAGATAGAAATTCTCCGTGAGTTCAGAGATGAATACTTGCTCACCAGCCCGGTGGGAAAAGCTTTGGTGGAGTTTTACTACAGGGTCAGCCCACCAATAGCCGAGTTCATAACTGAGCATCCCGCCATGAAGCCAGTAGTTAAGGCTGGGCTAGTGCCGGCTGTGGCCATGAGCACAGTAGCCGTCAATACTACTCCGGCCGAGAAGATGGCTATGGTAGGCTTGCTGGTGCTCGTTTTAGTGGCAGTGGCTATATGGGCAAAGAAGCGGCGAGGCAGAGATCCAGAGTATACCCGAGGGTGAAATTGGATATTGGCTTGGAATGTTACTTAGCTGCACATTAAGATATATCGTTGCTCCTTAACTCTATAGTTTAATGCTATCTATAGCTTTACTGCTTTAGCACTGTAAATACCGGGAAGGGCGAGTATCTCCTGCAGCTGCTCTTCACCTAATGGTTCGTCGAGAGCTAAAATCATGAGGGCTTTTCCCCGGGGCTGTAGCCTGGATAAGTGCATGGAACTGATATTAATATCGGCTTTGCCGGCTATATTACCGATGGTGCCGACAAGCCCAGGTTGATCAACATGGTCGCAGAAAAGGAAATATCCTCCACTGGGCACGATATCCATCCAGAAGTCATTAACCTGGACAATGTGGAGCTCACTATCTCTAACTGTGCCCGATATTGCAGTGGTCCCCATATTGGTATTGACTTCCAGGGTAAGCAAGTTGGAGTAGTTCTGGCAAGTCGCCTCTTTTTCTTCGCTGATCTTCAAGCCACGCTGAGCGGCGATAAGACCGACGTTGACCAGGTTAATTCTTTCCTCGCTTGCTTGTTGTAGTAGCCCGCTGATGAGCGCTGTCTTAATGGGGTTACAATCGTAATTACTTACTCCTCCGCTATACCTGATGTGCGTTGACTTTATTTGTCCCTCCATTAGTTGACTGGCAAGGTTGCCGATAGTTGCAGCTACTCTCATAAATGGTGCCAGTTCGGGAGTTATGTGTGGAGCGTTAACGGCATATTTGCTAAATCGTCCTTGAAGCACAGCCAGGACTTCTTCAGCGATGTCTTTGGCGATGCTGGTCTGCGCTTCAATTGTAGAAGCGCCCAGATGAGGGGTAACGATTATCTTGTCTTCTTTGAATAGAGGACTATCTGTTACTGGCTCATTGGTAAAGACGTCAAAGGCGGCGCCAGCTATTTTCCCAGTCTTAATTGCTTTGACTAATGCTGCCTCGTCAATCAATCCGCCCCGGGCACAATTGATAATCCGAGCCGTAGTCTTTAATTTCGCCAGCTCCTTACTACCAATTAGATTCTTGGTAGTCGCTGTCAGCGGCACATGGAGACTGATAAAATCAGCCTCTCTAAGAAGCTGGTCCAGGGACACCATGTCTACTTTGAGATTGCGGGCATAGTCTTTAGAGACAAACGGGTCGTGGGCGACCACGCACATCTCAAAGCCCTGGGCCCGTTTGGCTACTTCAGAGCCGACATTACCTAGGCCGATGATACCCAGTGTCTTATTTCTAAGTCCGCTGCCAACCATATCCTCTCTTTGCCATTTACCGGATTTAAGGCGACTATTTGCTTGTGGTATGTTACGTGCCAGGGCAAGCATGAGGCCGATGGTATGTTCTGCAGCAGCCACAGTATTGCCTGTGGGGGCGTTAACCACCACAATGCCCTTCCTGGTAGCGGCATCGACATCAATATTATCTGTGCCCACTCCGGCTCTGCCGACCACCTTGAGTTTCTTCCCCAATTCAATGACCTCCGCCCTCACTTGAGTTTGGCTGCGCACAATCAAAGCATCATAATCGCCAATTATAGCCTTGAGCTGCTCAGGCTCCAGCTTGGTCTTGACATCGACTTGAGCGTGGCTACGCAGGGATTGTATCCCTTCTTCAGCAATTGAGTCAGCGACTAAGATTTTCATCTTTTGGTTAGCCCTTATTCGCTCGGGGTAGAGCTTTGTTTAACGCCTCCAGTACCGACTTGATATCATCTTCGTATACTGAGCCGAGATGGCCAATGCGAAAGATTTTGCCTGCTAGCTTCCTCTGGCCTCCGGCAATGACTACATCATGCTCCTCCCTGAGCACCTGAATTAATTTAGGGACATCAATTTTGTCCATGGCGTTTACCGCCGTCACCGTGTCGGAGGCATAATCCTCTTCAGGGAAAAGGGAGAATCCCAGCGATTTTATTCCGTTTCTGGCTATTTGGGCTACCCGAGCATGCCTGGCGAATATATTGTCCAGTCCCTCGCTTAACATTAAATCTAAAGTGGTGTTTAGAGCGTAGAAGATGGAAATGGCCGGTGTCCAGGGGGTTTGCCCTTTCTGGAGGAAATCTTTAGCCTTGGAAAAATCCCAATAATAGCGTGGCATTTTCGCTTGAGCATGCGCCTGCCAGGCTTTTTCACTTACACTAACCATGGCTAGTCCGGGAGGCACCATCCATCCTTTTTGGGAACCAGTGACCACGACATCGCAATGCCAGTCATCGGTAGGCAAATTGATGCAGCCCAGGCTTGAGATAGCGTCAACCAGGAGAAGCTTATCGAATTTTTTGACCATGGCGCTGATGTCACCAAGCCTGTTAGTCATCCCTGTGGATGTTTCATTGTGAGTTGCCAGGACTGCCTTAATATCGCCATCTTTGATACTGTCATGCTTCCTTAATACCTTTTCTACGGCATCAAGGTCAATTGCTTTCCCCCATTCAAAACTAAGGCGGATTACTTCAGCGCCGTACCCTTCGGCAATATCGGCAAAGCGTTCACT
>SOHS01000019.1 GCA_004377135.1 Dehalococcoidia bacterium
ACTGGACTGGTGATGTGGACGCCATCGTCAATGTGAGAGCCGCTACAACCATCGTCACTATGCATGGCGACTACGCCATAACCGCCAACTTTGCGCTCAGCTGGCTGCTGATCGGTGGGATTATAGCAGCAGTGGTGGTGGTAGCGGGACTGGCGATTTTCTTCGTGCGTAGAAGGAGAGCTACCCGGATAGAAAGGCAAGGCCGAAGAAGAGCTGCCCGGAAAAAACACTGAATTGAGCTTTCAGCCCTTACCTCCACCACTACGCTTCATCAGGCTCGCCGTGATTTTGGTGAAACGATTTATACAAAATGTGCGATCCCGACAGATATGCGACCGACCAGCCTTTGGAATGTAGAAATTAATTGTTCAGCCGATCCCTTATTCAGGTCGCCGCAGGCGTACAACACATAGAGGGGCTTAAGTCCGACGGCATTGTGGTCACCGCAGGCCCTGACGCCGAGCTTGCCAGATGGGATGTGATCTAACCAGTGCGATGTCAACAGCCAGATGCTGAAGCGAACTTTCTCCCGTATCTCCACTAATAAGCGCGAAGGTACGGTTATGTCGTCACTGCGAGCACCTGAAGGGTGCGGGCAATCTATAGCCCATAACACCTTACATGTCTTTTGTGCCACGATCTCCCCAAACGCAGTATATTATCTCTGTGTCCTACCACACATTAGCCTGAATTGTTGAGTGTATTTGTATGAATAAGATCATTGGCAAAGTTATATTATGCGGAAATTGAGCCGCTTGACTCTCTAAATTCATAATTGCTGTTCTTACTCTGAAAGGAGGCAGGCGGTGTCCGCCTTTTCTGTCGCTTGCTTTGGGACCATGAGGTCGGAGGTTCAATTTCTTTCACCCCGACCATAATGAAATTCCTTCCACTTTGTAGGACACCTAAAAATTTTGACAGGGGAAATGAATTACATTATAATTGTTAGCCGTGTCTAACAATTATGAGAGTCAGGTAATGGTAAAACAGGAAGCGCAAAGAGAGCAGACCGCCAGCATGGAAGACTACCTTGAGGCAATAGCTAACCTCGGCGAGGGGAGGAAAGTGGTGAGAGTAAAGCAGATCAGCGAAATGCTGGGAGTAAAGATGCCCAGTGTTACCTCCGCCTTAAAAAAACTCTCAGAACGGGAGCTTGTGGAACACGAGAGATATGGCCACATAAAGCTTACTCCCGAAGGTGATAAGGTTGCCCGCGATGTGATTCGCAGACATAAGGCATTGACCCGCTTTTTTGCGCAAGCTCTGGGCATTAACAAAGAAACCGCGGAAGAAGATGCCTGCAAGATTGAGCATGTCATTAGCTCCTTGAGTATGGAGAGACTGGTAAAGTTTGTGGAGTTTATAGAAGCCTGTCCCCTGGGAAGTGCTAATTTCCCCAGCAGGTATGAATATTATTTAGAGCACGGAGAGCTCCCTCGAGATTGCTCAAAGAGAAGTGTGAGGAAAAGGAAATAAAAACGGCAAATTTTTTGAACTTGTAAGTTAGGCAAGACTAACTTGTTAAAGATAGGAGATAAGCTATGACCATGCATCAAGAAGGACAATGGACCCTGGCTGAGATGAAGACCGGGCAGACAGGCACTGTGGTTGGGGTTCTGGGAGGACATGGCTTAATTCGGCGTCTGGATGCCTTGGGTATCAGGCCAGGGAGGAAAGTGACCAAGATAAGTTCTACGCTATTTCGCGGCCCGGTTATTCTCAGGGTGGATAATGCCCAGGTGGCTGTTGGGTTTGGCATGGCCAGGAAAATAATAATCGAAGCAGATAAATATCTGCCGCGGGCTTCCTAAGATGATGCGTATCCTGCTTGTGGGTAATCCCAACGTGGGCAAAAGCGCCCTTTTTTCTCGACTAACCGGTACACACATTATCGCTTCCAACTATCCCGGCACCACTGTGGGGTTCACCAAAGGTTATCTGAAGCTGGGGGAGGAGCGGGCTGAACTTATCGATGTCCCCGGCAACTATACCCTTGAACCAAGTTCCAAGGCGGAAGAGGTCGCTGTGGAGATGCTCAAAGAAGGAGACTTGGTCATAAATGTTATTGACGCCACCAATTTGGAGAGAAATCTCAATTTGACCTTGCAGTTGCTGGAGAGACAGACTCCAGTAATAGTTGCCCTCAACATGTGGGATGATACTCGGCATCGGGGTATAAATGTTGATGTTGCCAAGCTGGAAGAACTTCTGGGAGTGACAGTTATACCCACGGTAGGCGTTACCGGACAGGGAGTAAGGGAATTAGTCAGGCGTCTTCCCGAGGCAAAGGTGCCCAAAAACGCTGTTACTTATTCCAATAGTGACGAGCGGTGGGCGAGAGTGGGCGACATCGTGAGCCAGGTGCAATCGTTGAGCCATCGCCACCATCGCTGGTATGAGAATTTGGAAGATGCCAGTAGTCATCGGCTGGGTGGGATAGTTATCGCCCTGCTGGTCATTTTTGCCATCTTCTGGTTCGTCCGATTCGTTGGCGAAGGAATAATTGGTCATGTAACTGACCCCCTCTTTGAATGGCTGTGGACCCCGTTGCTAGCCAAACTGAGCCTTGCTTTAGGGACAGGGGGTTTCTGGCACGACATCTTGATAGGTAAACTTATTGGGGGAGAAATTGTCTATCTTCAGTCCTTCGGTTTGCTTAGCACTGGACTTTACATTCCCCTCGCTGTGGTGCTGCCATATATTGTCTCTTTTTATCTGGCATTAGGAATACTGGAAGATGTTGGTTACCTGCCCCGACTGGCGGTATTGATGGACACCATAATGCACCGTTTGGGGCTACACGGTTATGCCATCATCCCCACTATTCTGGGCTTTGGGTGTAATGTGCCTGGCATTATGGCAACCCGTATTTTGGAGAGCCGTAAACAAAGGTTTATTGCTGCGACTTTGATTTCTATTGGTGTTCCCTGTGCTGCCTTGCAGGCTATGATAATCGGACTTGTGGGGCAGCAGGGGGTGGGATACGTAGCTATGGTCTATGGGAGCCTGTTCATATCCTGGTTTATCATAGGGCTAATCCTTAATCGCGCCGTCAAAGGGTTCAACCCGGAACTTCTAGTGGAGATCCCTCCCTATCGGCTGCCGCCGTGGCGGGTAATTGGTGAAAAGCTCTGGCTTCGGGTCTCTGGCTTCGTCAAAGAAGCTTTGCCCATAATCCTCGGCACCGTGTTAGTGGTAAACATCCTATACACTTTAGGGGTTTTCGATGCTATTGCTAATATTACCACCCCTATATTGACCAAGCTGTGGGGGCTGCCCAAGGAGACAATTACAGCCTTGGTCGTTGGCTTTCTGCGTAAGGATGTGGCTATGGGCATGCTAGTTCCCTTGGCTCTGACTGCCAAGCAACTGGTTATCAGCAGCACGGTCCTGGCTATGTTTTTCCCCTGTGTAGCTACCTTTGTGATATTGGCTCGGGAGCTGGGGGTACGAGACTTGCTTAAAGCTGTTGGGATAATGATAGCGGCAGCACTAATAATGGGTAGCTTGCAGAACCTGGTTCTGTAGGGCGGGATGCTTTTGGAATGCCGACTAAAGGCAATTACGTTATCTGTTGCGTACCACACCAAGTAACTTATTACCGGATGGCTCTCTGCCTGATTTTGACAGTTTCCTTAATAGCACATCTCATGGGAACATTGACACACTTTCCCTCAAGGTGATTTCCTGGAAAATCTTGGGGGAGATATCAAATCTTTGTCACTCTACTCGGAATTAACCGAGCTTGCGTAATTCTGCTCTCAATACCTTGCCCAAAATATTCTTTGGCAAGGATTTCATAAATTGCACTTTTTTGGGCAACTTAAAGGTGGGCAAGCGGTCTTTGCAGAAAGCAATTAGTTCCTCTTCTGTTACCTGCTTACCTGGCTTTATGACAACGAAAGCCTTTATTTCTTCTCCATATACGGCGTCAGGAATGCCTATGACTCCTGCTTCTGCGACTGCTGGATGTTGCACAAGAACCTCTTCAACTTCCACCGGTGAGACGTTTTCTCCTCCTCTGATGATGATATCCTTCTTGCGTCCGGTGATGTAGAAATAGCCATCCTCGTCCATATAACCTATATCGCCGGTGTAAAGCCAGCCGTCTTTGATAGTTTTGGCTGTTTCTTCAGGCAAGTTCCAGTAGCCTTTCATCAGTGTAGGCCCCTTGATTACTATCTCGCCTTGCTGACCCGCTGGAAGCTCTCGACCTTTCTCGTCGAAAACTCTTATTGTGTTGCATTTCAGCAGGCTCTTACCAATGGAGCCATACTTGGGTGGAAGGTCGCCTGGTTGCCCTGTAGTAGTGGCTCCTGATTCGGTTAGGCCCCACCCCTCTCGAATATCCACTCCCACCTTTTCTTTCCACTTTAAGGCTGCTTCTACTGGCAGTGGTGCTGCCCCACATTGGCAGTCCTCAAGCGAACTCAAATCGTATTTATCCAGCTCGGGGGATTCTAGTATCTGGATGTACATGGTAGGCACTGCTGCCATTTGGGTAACCCGGAATCTCTCAATGGCTTTCATTGCCTCTTCTACATTCCACCATCGTAGCAAAATTGTCTTTCCGCCTATGAGGTTACCAGTGTTACTGAAAGCGATGCCAAAAGCATGTGATAGAGGGAGCACTCCCAGGCTGACCATCGCTCGATTTACACCGGAAACTCGCTGAGTGACTTCATTGAGTCGGAGTGTTTTGGGATCAAGCGCGCGGGTGTCTAATTGCAGAGTCAAAGAGCGATGAACCAGAATATATTCGTAGAAGGATAGGGCATTGATATGAAGCGAGTAATGCGTATGCACTACACCCTTAGGGGGTCCTGTTGTGCCGGCAGTGTATATCAGAGCGGCAACATCGTCGTTATCAGTCTGTTCAATCGTCAAGTTGACAGAGCTGGTTGACATAATACTACTATATGAGACGGTTCCAGGAACGTCATCGCGGTCTGTGAGGATTACATGTTGCAAGTTTGGAGTTTGCTTTTGCGCCTCTAGTACACGTTCCACAAAATCTGAGCTGGTTATGATAACTTTGGCTGCACAGTCACGATATATATAGGCAGCCTGGTCGGGCCTCAGTAGGGGACTCAAAGGGACGACAACAGCGCCTATCTTGTATATGGCGGGAAAAGCAGAAAGCAACTCCGGACTGTTAGGCATTTGTACCGCCACCCGGTCTCCTTTTTCTATGCCAAGTCCTTTGAGTGCATTCCCTAATAGGTTGGCGTTATGATTTATTTCAACGTTTGTGTACCATCTCCCTTCGAAATAAAGGATTTCATATTCGCCGAACCTTTTGACGTTATCTTCTATTCCGCTGCCAATGTTCATAATATATCCTTCTCAATTGAGTATTTACTATTATTTTATGGTGGGCGAGCTTTGGACTTAATTGCTCTTCGGTAGATGGTACAACTCTGGTAATGAACCGTCAACTCTCAGGAAGGCCTTTGTTTTCCCAGTATTTGTGAAGACCATATTCAAGCGGTGAGATTTGCTAACGGCATCAGCTGATAATTATGAAAGAAGATTTCGTTATCAGTTAATTTTTAGTGGTACTGGGGTTTGACGTCGTACATTTTTTATGCCATAGTCTCTTATTCCAAAAAGCTTACGTCAGGAGGTCAATCAATGATCGGCATAAAGTCTTACGGAGCTTATATCCCACGGTATCGAATGAATCATAACACAATATTTATGTCTGTTGGATTCCTGGGGTCGTTCCCACCGCCCGGTGAAAATGCAGTCGCTAATCATGATGAAGATGCTCTCAGCATGGCAGTAGCCGCAGGAATCGATTGTTTGAGTGGTATGAAACGGGAGATAGTTGATGGTCTGTATCTTGCCACCACCAGTCAGCCTTATATGGTAAGGCAAAATTCAGCTCTGGTAGCGACTGCTCTTGATTTGCAGTCGGATATAAGGACTGCCGATTTCGTAGGCTCCACGAAATCAGGGACCACTGCACTGCTTTCTGCCTTTGATGCTGTAAAGGGAGAGATGTCAACCAATATTCTCGTCTGTGCTTCTGATTGTCGTTTGAGTAAACCGGGCAGTCCTCAAGAGTCTCTCTATGGTGATGGCGCTGCATCGCTTCTGGTTGGCAGTGATGAAGTGATTGCTACCTTTGAGGGTGCGTATTCCGTTTCCTACGATTTTCCCGACCGGTGGAGAGCAAGTGGAGAAAAATTTGAGCATGCCTGGGAAGACAGATTCATTCGCGATTCTGGCTATGGTCAATTTATCTCGGAGGTAATTTCTGGGCTATTAGAGAAATACAAGCTGAACATCAAGGACTTTGCCAAGATAATTTATCCCGGTCTGTATGCCCGGGAGCACGGAGCTATAGCTAAGCGATTAGGTGCTGACCCTAGTCAGCTTCAAGATACATTGCGTAGCACAGTCGGTGATACAGGGTCAGCTTCACCTCTAATGATGTTGGTAGCGGCACTGGAAGATGCCAAGCCGGGCGACAAAATATTGGTCGCCAGCTTTGGGAACGGTGGCGATGCGTTGGTTTTCAAGGTTACTGAAAAAATAGGGAATATAACGGATAGGAGGGCAGTGAAGAAACACCTGGCCTCGAAAAAGGAGCTTGCCAGCTATGAAAAATACCTTGCCTTCAAAAATTTAGCACCGATGGACTTGGGTATGCGTGGTGAGATAAGCATTCGCACACCGATGTCGGCGTTGTTCAGAGAGCGGAAAGTAGTTTTGGCCCTTTGCGGCTCGAAGTGTAAGAAATGCGGTACACCACAATATCCATATCAGAGAGTATGTGTGAATCCTGACTGTGGAGCCATTGACCAGATGGAAGATTATCGCTTTTCGGATAAGAAAGGCGTCGTATTTACTTATACCGGCGATAATCTGGCTGCCAGTATCGACCCACCTTCAGTATATGGCCTGGTGGATTTTGATGGTGGTGGCAGGTTCTGGTTTGATTTCACAGATTGTGACCTGGATTCCGTTAAAGTAGGCATGCCAGTAGAGATGACCTTCCGTAGACGATATGTTGATGAGTCGAGTGGTGTTCACGGTTATTCGTGGAAGGCAGTGCCTATAAGTGCCTGACTACGGTAAAAGGTAATAAAATTTACGGGGGGAGCAAAAATGGCAGAAGGTATTAAGGACAAAGTTGCTATTATAGGCATGGGTTGCACTAAATTTGGGGAGCTATGGGATAAGAGTGCCGATGACCTTATGATAGATGCTTTTCAAGAATGTATCGAGGACGCGGGTATAGAAAAAAAGGACATCAATGCAGCCTGGTTTGGCGTGCATTTTGAGGAACAGAGTGTAGGGAAAGGGGCTACATCTATGGCTTTAGCATTAAAGTTGCCTTTTATTCCCGTCACCAGGACGGAAAATTTTTGTGCCACTGCCACAGAAGCTTTCAGGGGGGCATGTTACGGTGTAGCTTCAGGAGCTTATGATATCGCCTTAGCTCTGGGTGTAGAAAAGCTGAAGGATACCGGATACGGCGGACTTCCCGGCGGCCCTGGTCTTATGGGGACAAAAAATGCCCTGATTATGCCTAAATTGACTGCCCCTGGGGCTTTTGCCATGATGGCGACTAGGTACTTTGCCGTGTATGGTCTCAAGCCAGATGAAGGTAAAAAAATGCTGGCTAAGGTATCAGCCAAAAGCCATTATAATGGAGCCCGGAACCCAAAGGCGCATTTGCGCCGCGAAGTAACTGAAGAACAGATAATAAATGCACCTATAATAGCCTGGCCTCTGGGGCTTTTTGATTGCTGCGGAGTCAGTGATGGTTCAGCGGCTGCAATCGTAACCAGAGCTGACATGGCTAAAAAATTTCGGCCAGACCCTGTATATGTTAAGGCACTACAAATTGCTCTAAGTTCAGGCGAGGAATTGATGTATACTAAATGGGATGGAGCTCATGTTGAGACCGGCTACCGCGCTGGCATGCTAGCTTACAAAGAGGCGGGGGTAAAGAATCCACGTGAAGAGATAAGTATGGCTGAGGTGCACGATTGCTTCTCCATAACTGAAGCGGTGACTATGGAAGATTTAGAATTCAGTCCCAGAGGAAAGGTCAAGGAGGACATCGAGGCTGGCCGTTTCAATCATGATGGACCGCAGCCTATTCAACCCGACGGTGGATTGAAGTGCTTCGGGCATCCTATTGGTGCCTCTGGTCTCAGGATGCTGCATGAAATGTATAAACAATTACAAGGCAAAGCCCAGTTGCCAGAACGGCAAATCAAGAATCCCAAGCTGGGCCTAACCCACAATATGGGCGGTTTTCCAGCTATGAACATCGTTAGTATTGCCATTATAGGATTGTAAACGAAATTAAGTCTAGGAGGCTAGCTATGGCTAATGGCAGTCTGATTACCGATGAACTGCGGAAATTGATAGGTGTAACTTTGGAGACTATTGTCTTCAAGGTCGAGGAAGGAGCAATCCAGAGGTATGCACAGGCTATAGGCGACCCCAACCCTCTGTTCAACGACCCGGATTTTGCCAGGAAGACCAAGTATGGTCGATTATTTGCTCCTCCTGGTTTCACCGGTTGGCCGGTCAAGGCTGGACGCCTTTCGGAAAGACTGCTTGGGTCTCTGGCAAAAGCTGGAGCGCCTTCAAGGCTTCTCGATGGGGGCATTGAGTTCGAATTTATTGAACCCATTGGCGCAGACGATGTATTAACTGCCACAACTAAAATTGCCAACATGACCGAGCGCGAGACCAGACTAGGCAAGACCATGTTTACTACGCTAGAGACCACTTTTGTGAACCAGAAGGGCGAGGTGGCGCTGAAAAGTCGGTCGACATTTATCCTGTTTTAGCCTGTTTTGACTACATTATTCTTTTGGAGGAGAGATGGCTAAACAAATCTATTATGAGGACGTTGAAGTAGGCACTGAGGTAACACCATTGGCTAAGATTGCTACAACTCGCATGTTAGTCCAATGGGCGGGGGCATCGGGGGATTTTAACCCTTTGCATTATGACGAGGATTTTGCCAAAGCTATGGGCGTAGGTGCCCCCATTGTACATGGCGCGCTTAAGCGTGCCTGGTTGGGACACTTGATGACTGATTGGATTGGAGAGCAGGGAAAACTCAAGAAATTGTCTTGCCAATACCGTGGTATGGATTATCCCCGGAAAATGAAGACGATGGATGAGCCTCGTGATGGCGAAACCTGGTGGTGTAAAGGTAAAGTGACCAAGAAATATGAGGAAGGTGGTGAGCACCTTGTGGAGTGCGAGATTTGGGTGGAGAATGGAAAGGGAGAAAAGACAACGCCTGGCTCAGCCCTGGGTGCCTTACCCACACGAAGCGCGAAATAAGCATGAGTACTGGTTTTGATAGCTATTTAGAAGTAGTATTCTGGAAATACTGAAGCAAGCCCGTGTTTTTAAGAGAACCAAGTTCAAGGAGGCAAAAATGGGAAAATTAGACGGGAAAGTAGCGGTTATCACAGGGGCGGCACGGGGCATAGGCAGAGCTGATGCCTTGTTGTTTGCCAAAGAGGGTGCGGCTGTTTTTGTGAGTGATATTGATGAAGCGCCGCTTATGGAGGTGGTCAAAGAAATTAAAGCTGCTGAAGGAAGAGCTGATGGTTGTGCTGGCGATGTGAGGAAGCTCGAAGATTGTCAGAAAGTCATGGACAAAGCGGTGGAGAAATTCGACAAAATAGATATTTTGGTCAATAATGCCGGGCTTACCAGAGATGCTTTAATACATAAAATGACGGATGCCCAGTGGGACATATGTGTTGATATTAGTCTCAAAGGCACCTTTAACTGTATCAGAGCAGCTTCAAAATATATGATGAAGACAGAACACAACGGCAAAATAATCAATGTGGCTTCCGTAGCTGGACTGATGGGAAACATCGGCCAGATTAACTACTCTGCTGCTAAGTCAGGTCTTATCGGGCTGACCAAAACTGTAGCTAGGGAATGGGGACGATTTGGTGTTACCTGCAATATCATTGCCTATGGCTTTGTAGATACACGGTTGACCAGAGAAAAAGAGACGCAGCAGGAAGAGGTAGCTGGAGAAGCAGTGGGTATACCTAAGAAAGTAAGGGATATGATTCTCTTTCAAGTTAAACCGATGACGCCTGAGGATGCTGCTAAGCCTGTTCTATTTCTGGCTTCAGATGATGCTGCTTTTGTTACGGGACAGGTGCTGAACGTTTCTTCTGGGATGTATATGTAGGTCTAAGTGTTTAACTTCGTTATAACCAGGGATTTATTGGCTACGATTTGTCTGCCATTTGAGAATTTGAAAAGAACATGTAAGGAGGTTGGCAATGGCGAAGAGGCTCGAAGGCAAAATAGCTATAGTTACTGGTGCCGGACGGGGTATTGGCCGAGGAGAAGCCTTGGCTTTAGCATCGGAAGGAGCCAAAGTAGTGGTAAACGATCTGGGAGGTGCTGTTGATGGTTCCGGAGCAGCGCATTCGCCAGCGGATGAGGTAGTGGCAGAGATCAAAAAACTGGGTGGAGAGGCAGTTGCTAATTATAACTCGGTAGCCACTATGCAGGGCGGCGAAAACATTGTAAAGACCGCCATAGATAACTTTGGTAAGGTTGATATACTGGTCAATAATGCCGGGATTCTACGTGACAGAATGCTGTTCAACATGGGCGAGGAAGACTGGGATAAAGTTCTCAAAGTGCACCTCTATGGTCACTTCTATACCATCAGAGCAGTGAGCCCTCTCT
>SOHS01000040.1 GCA_004377135.1 Dehalococcoidia bacterium
AAATGACAATTGAAATCCAAATGCTTAAATGCCAAAACTACTCCGTTTTGTCCTTTGGGTTCTGGAATTCAGTTAACGGGATTGCCACGCCCCGACAAGTCGGGGCTCGCAATGACAAAATGGAAAGTGCTGAGGACGGGATAAACCAGGCGTTACAAAGGCTGAGGGAAGCAACAGCATAGAAGTTCAAATATCAAATACCAAAGCCCAAATGACAAACAAAGGGCAAAATCCCAATAACAGAGAGAAATGAAAGATATTTTCGTTAGAGAAGCCACAAAATCTGATTTACCGGCGATTGGAAAATTGCTGGAAGACCTGACCAATGCTATGGATAATACTGAAGGCATCGACATTGGAATTGCCATCAAAACGTGCGAACACCTCCTCAATGATGCCAGTTCATATTTCCTGGTCGCAGCAATGGAGGGGACGCCAGTTGGATTCATCAACTTCACGATTCGACAGACGATTCTGCACCGAAGTCCATCCGCGTTAATCGATGAACTTGTTGTAGCCGAAGAATATCGGGGCAAAGGGGTTGGCAAGCAGTTAGTGCTGGCTGCTATCGAGAAATGTAGACAACTTGGATGTTGTGAAGTTGAGGTTAGCACTGAGAAGACAAACTCAAAAGCTAGAGAGTTCTACAAGAGGTGTGGATTTGAGGAAAGAGGGATGCTTTTCGAAGTGGATTTGTAGTTAATTTCAGGGATGTCGACTCTCTGCTCTCCCTCGATGGGAGACCAAAAAGTGTAGTGCGAGGCTTCAGCCTCGTGCCAGCGCAAAATTGCACGACCTTAAAAGGTCGCACTACAACTGTGTTTGGGATTTAGCCTGTGGGATTGTAACTAGCGGGCGGCTTTGTACTGGGTGCGGAGGCATCTGGTGCACATGTTGACTTTTCTTTTCTTTCCTTCTACCATAATCGTAGTTCGGTGAATATTAGGTAGCCAGCGTCGCAGGGTATGCCTTTTGGAGTGGCTTACATTATGCCCGGTTTGAGGTTTTTTACCGCAAATCTCACACTTCATAGAAACTTCTCTATCTGTTAAATTTGCGTAATGATAGCACAACTATCAGCGCGGGTAAAGGGGTGGCATGAAAACTGATTTAGCCGATGGTCAAACCCTGAAGGAAATGTTTGCCTCGGGCACTGCCTGGCTGGAGAAAAGCGCCCCCGATATCAATGCTATAAACGTTTTCCCCGTTCCCGATGGTGATACCGGAACCAATATGGTGCTCACCATGCAGTTTGCTTTGGAAGAGGCAAAGATCAATTCGGATAACCAGGTCTCCTCGGTAGCCAAATCGCTGGCCCACGGTGCTTTAATGGGAGCGCGGGGCAATTCCGGGGTTATCTTATCTCAATTCTTCAGGGGTCTGGCTAAAGGGCTGGGGGGCAAGACCCATTTCGACGGCGGGGATTTTGCCAGGGCACTGGCTGAATCATCACAAATGGCTTACAAAGGGATTGTCAATCCTGTCGAGGGAACTATCCTGACGGTGCTTAAAGACGCATCTAAGGCGGCTCAAGGAGCAGTTAAAAATGATGCTGCCCTGGTCTCGGTACTGGAAGCGGCGGTAAAATCGGCTGAGGACTCGGTGGCCCGGACGCCCAGCTTACTGCCTGTATTAAGGGATGCCGGAGTGGTGGACGCCGGCGGGCAGGGGCTGTACGTTTTGCTGGACGGCGCCCTTCAATTCCTCAGGGGGGAGTCACATAAAATACAGTACCGGCGGCCACGCCTGGTTGTTGCCGCAACGGAATTAGTGCCCAGGTTAGCTCAGAGGCCCTCCCAGCTGGAAACGCCCCACGGGTATTGCACAAATTTTGTCCTGGAGGGGAAGAACCTTAATTCAGGCAAAATCGAAAAAGACCTCAAAAAGAAGGGACAATCTTTGATAGTTACCGGCGACGATACCCTGGTCAGAGTCCATATCCATGGCTTAGAGCCCGGTGAAATCCTGAAATATGCCACAAAGCTGGGCAAGCTGCACGAGATAACTATCAATAACATGGATGACCAGTATGCCGAATTCATCAAGATGCAGAGGGAAAGAATGCCTCAAGTGGATATCGCCATGGTGACAGTGGCCACCGGAGCCGGTTTTTTCGAGCTACTTAATAGTTTGGGTGACATAATCATTGTCCCCGGCGGGCAAACGATGAACCCCAGTGTTCGTGAACTCCTGCAAGCTGTGGAATCGGCCCCCTCGGACAACGTTATTATACTGCCCAATAACAAGAATATCGCGTCTGCCGCTTCCAAGGTGCAGTCCTTAACTTCCAAAAAGGTGAAGGTGGTCCCCACCAGGAATATCCCTCAAGGCATAGCGGCGTTTCTGGCTTTCGGTTATGACATGAACCTGGAGAAAAATGCCCGGGCTATGGAGAAAGTAATAAGTAAAGTACAGGCTATAGAGGTTACCAGAGCAGTGCGTGAGACCTGTCTTAAAGGCCTGGAAATAAGAAAGGGGCAATTCATTGCCATTCTGAACGATGAAGATGTACTAGCCAGGGCCGATAAAGCAGGGGATGTTATCCTTGAAGCCCTGGGCAAAGCAGGAGTGGAAAAGGCCGGGATAGTCACCGTTTATTACGGTGCTGAAATCAAGGGTGCTGAAGCTCAAGGGATAGCTCAGGAAATTCGTGACCGATACCACACCGAGGTCGAGGTAATTTACGGTGGCCAGCCCCATTATGATTATATAATTTCCCTGGAATAGTGTTTGCGGCAAAGCTACAGGCTCATGTTGGTCCTCATGCCCTGCTTGTTGCCGTCCTTGAAGCGGAATAGAAAGTGACAGGCACTGATTCGCTGCGAAACATTCTTGAACTGGAACGCCAGAAGGGTTACACCGATAAGGCGGTAATCGGCGGCCTGGACAAGTATCTTCACAAACAAGCCGGGCAAATCAGGCAGAGTATCAATGACCCACAGCTTTTAAGCGGCTTTGATGAGCTTAACTTAGCCAATTCCAATTACGGCTCTTACGGCGTGGACGAGCGCAAGAGATGGATGGCAAATGTCCTGGGCTGGCTGGATAAGCTGGAAAGAGCGACTCAACAGAAGAGTAGTCAGAAGGCAGTAG
>SOHS01000128.1 GCA_004377135.1 Dehalococcoidia bacterium
TTGGGATTACGCTCGTGCCTGTGCTGGTTGGGGTGATGACTGGTGATGGAGGCTTGACAGCGAGGGGGTGATGTACTATGGACTGAGATTTCAGAGAGGCTAAACTACGTTTCAGGCGAACTATTACAAAAGGAAAGGAGAGTGATAAAAAATGTCTAAAGCCAAGATATCGATATTAGCAGTTCTACTCGTTGTTGGGCTCGTAATCAGCACCTTTCCATTACCTGGCGTGGCCGCAGGTACGGCTGATGGGCATCCTTGGCGCTACCTCCGGATCATAAGAGACGATTATGGAGTTCCCCATGTTTTCTCGGATACGAAAGAGGGTTTGGGCTTTGGAACTGGCTATGCCATGGCTCAAGACAGACTCTGGCAGGCCGACGTCTTCAGGAGAATGGCTTCCGGACGTCTTGCTGAATTGCTAGGCTCAAGCGTCCTCGCGCAGGATATGGAAATGAGAGCGTTATGGTATAACCAGGACGAGTTACTGCAAATTTATGACGAGTGGGACCCTGGCGAAAGCTACGAACATCTCAAGCCGATGATTGAGGCTTACGTAGACGGCATAAATCTTTACATTTCCGAGGCCTTAACTTCAGCTGGCGAGGGCGACCTATCCCTTATACCTGTTGAATATATCGGGATGGGTCTAGTTGATAAACTTGAGCCCTTTAGCGTCGCAGATGTGGTAGCCGTTACAGTGCTGATGGCCTGGCAATTTGGCGGAACAGGCGGCAACGAGGGCGCTTTCTACGAAGCTCTACTTACACTTCAAGCAATGCATGGCCCAGCGGCGGGATGGCTCATCTGGAACGAGCTCTTCCCACTGAATGACCCTGGAGCACCTGTGACCATAGCCGACGAGGCTTATGGAGCGACTTTCTTGAGTATGCCTTCGTTCGACTTCCCCGATGGCGTCGGTGGACTCCTTGAGCAGTATGAGGAGTCGCGGGCAGCTCAGGATGAAACGCTTGAGTCGCTGGGTATGCCGACGAAATTTGGAAGCAACGCCGTGCTCATAAGTCCGGAATTGTCGGCAACTGGGAACGCACTTGAACTGGGAGGACCGCAGATGGGGCATACGATTCCGCAAATCGTTTACGAGATAGGGTTGCATGGCGCGGGAATCAGTGCCCAGGGTATGGCATTCCCCGGATCCGGTCCATTCATCTTGATTGGTGTCAGCGAACATGGCGCCTGGACATCAACCACCGGTGCTTCCGATGTCATAGACATACGCATCCTGGTGCTGAATCCTGGAAACCCAACACAGTATTGGTACGGCAGTGGCTGGCGTGACATGGAAGTTAGAACAGAGACATTCCAAGTTCATGGGTCTCCACCCGTAACAAGCACCTTTTATCGCTCGCACTATGGTCCTATTGTGGGCATGGATATAGCTGCGGGCACGGCTATTACCCTGCATACCCCCTTCTACAGGAATGAGATAGGTGCCGAGCAAGGTTGGCAGCTCTTCCAGGAGGCAACGAACATTGAGGAATTTGAGGCGGCAGTGGAACTGATATGGCCTTCCCACAACTTCTGCTGGGCTGACAGGGAAGGGAACATAGGCTACTGGCATGCTGGGCGCTTCCCGGTAAAGCCGGTAGGTGCTGATTGCAGGTTGCCCTTGATGGGTGACGGAACACAAGAGTGGGTTCGTGTCACAGACCCTGAAGAGATGCCCCGGTGCATCAACCCCGAGCAGGGCTGGCTTACCAACTGGAACAACAAACCAATCGCCGACTGGCCCTACGCAGAATCAGATTTTGGCTGGGGCGAGGGTCACCGTGTACAGATTCTGATGAATGCTCTATCTGATTATTACGCTCCAAGGGGAGACGTGACATTCGACGACATGAACACGATTAACCAGATTGCGGGATACCATCATACTGCCGGAATGAACTTCGTCGCGGATCTGATAGCCGTGGTCACAGCCTACTTGGGGACAACCCCTGACCCAGAGGTCGCAGGAGCACTAGGCTACCTCGTAGCCTGGGCTACAGCAGAGCCTCTTCCTGTCAGCTATGTCGACCTTGTGTCACCCAAATGGCCTGCTGACCCCAATCCCACGTACGACCATGCTGGTCTGACCATCTTCAACGCCTGGTATGACACAATCGTTCCAGCAGTGTTTACCGGTATCCTTCCATCCAACATAATCGGGCAGATAAAGGGTAGGCCCAGCCTCTTACTCCGCGTCCTCAGGGCCGATGACTCCCTCAACTACCCTGGGTATCCCTCTGGCGCCGCACTTGATGCACTGATTGTCGGCGTGCTGAAAGATGCTATTGATGACCTGAAGCTCGCATATGGCGAAGATATGTCCACCTGGCTTACCCCGGTACGTATGCAAAGATATGACGCACAGGGAGCCCTACCAGGGGACTACTATCATCCCTATATGAACCGCGGCACCTACAATCAGATCGCCGAGATGCCCTCAACGCCACCGTCACAGGCAAAACCAGGTGCAAAAGCGAAGGGGCCACCGCCACATGCGGTAAGTGTGATTCCACCCGGACAGAGCGGGTTTGTGTGTTATCCGGGAGTTCCCAGCCCTTATGCGTTCGACCAATTGCCGCTGTACGCAGCCTGGGAATACAAGCACATGCTATTCCGCAGTAAGGATATCGAGGCAGTCGAAACATGGAGGAGGGTGTTCTAGAGATTAAAAACCGTGGCTAAAGGATTCCATGGTCTGGTGGGCGTAGCCCAATCCGACTGCTATCCAGGGCTGGTACTGAGAGCCGAGGCTTTTGAGCCTCGGCCCTCCCCTTATGCTCCCCTTCCATGATTGTGAGGGGTTCTCTTCCCTCTGTCATTGCGAGCTGCTTCCCCTTTTTAGCCAATTAGTCCGCCTGGTTTATAGCCACACCAATGAGGAGCTATGTCGCTGTGAGGCAGAGAAGGTGTATCGTCTGCTTCTTGGTGAAAAGGCAAGGGGGGGCATGGTTGATTTCAATATAATTGGTCCTGTGCCCGCTTTTGCCTTGAGAGCCAGGGGCAGGTATCGCTGGCAGCTCTTCCTCCGCGGTACTGACTCAACTCGGATATTATCCCGGCTCACTTTGCC
>SOHS01000178.1 GCA_004377135.1 Dehalococcoidia bacterium
GAGATACCCCGATTTAAGTCTTCTGTTACAGCTGAGAGCAGGTCGCTCAGGCGCAAGACTCTTATTCCTTCGTCTTCTACTATACGGTACGGGTAGTTTTTCTGAACATGGACATAATCTTCTTCATAGGCAGCCATTTCCAGTTCCACCGCCGCCTGTCCTTCGTAATCTATTTCGCCCCTTATGTCCAACAGGGCTGATATGGAATCAAAAAGGCGTCCCATGCTTGAGGTAAGCGGTGAATTTATCCGTCTTTCTATCTGGCGTCTGATGACCTCCATTTCAATTTCAGTAACTCTCCCGATAGAAGACAGTTGAGATTGCTTCGCTCCGCTCGCAATGACAGCATCGAGGGCATCTTCCCTTAATAGAGTGAGAATATAGCCGATGGCCGTGCGATAGGGTCGTTTTATGGCGGCGGCTCCTCCGGGCAAGGGCAGATATTCCAGATGCCCCACCCTTTTATAACTACGGTAGTCGGCGACCAGGAATTCCCCTCCCCAGATATTTCCATCGGCACCCATCCCCGTACCATCGAAGGCAACGCCTATTACCGTGGACTCCAGTCCATTGTCAGCCATGCAACTGGCGATATGGGCGTGGTGGTGCTGCACGGGAACAATCTTCATGCCGGACTCACGTAACTCCCGTGCATATTTAGTGGCCAAATAATCGGGGTGAAGGTCATGGGCAATGATTTCAGGCTCTATACGAAAAAGTTCTTTATACAGGGATATAGTGCTGTCGAAATGCTCCAGCGTTTCCATATTCTCCATATCACCGATATGCTGCGATAAGAAGGCATAATTATCTTTGGTCAGGCAGAAAGTATTTTTCTCCTCAGCGCCACAACCAAGCACCTGCTTAACCTCAAATGGGAGGCGGATGGGATAGGGAGCATAGCTGCGCGCCCGCCTTACAAGCTGGCTTGTGCCCCTTTCTACCATGGCTACGCTGTCGTCATAACGGGAATAGATATCTCGATTATGGATTAGAAAGTAATCGGCGATACCGGAAAGCCTCCGTAAAGCTTCATCATTATCTCTAGCGATAGGCTCTTCACTGAGATTACCGCTGGTCATTACCAAAGGCAAATCCGTATCCCTTAGCAATATGTGGTGAAGTGGTGTATAGGGCAGCATAACCCCTAGGAACCGTAAATTGGGTGCTACCTCCGGAGACACAGAAGAGTCCTCCCTCCACTTCACGAGCACGATGGGGCTTTGAGGTGAGGTAAGTAAATCTTCTTCTTCTGGCGAGACATAGCAATGCCTTTTAGCTTTGTCTATATCGGTTACCATTATGGCAAAGGGCTTGGAGGAGCGCTTCTTCCTCCGCCGCAACGTCTTGACTACGGTATCGTTCGTGGCATCGCAAGCCAGGAGAAAACCCCCTAATCCTTTAATAGCCAAGATTTTCCCTTTCTTAAGAAGCTGACTGGCAGCAGCTATAGGATTCGACTCGGTTACCAGATTGCCCTGGTTATCAACCAGCTCGACCTGGGGACCGCATCTTGGGCAGGCGTTGGGCTGGGCATGGAAGCGGCGGTCCAAGGGATTATCATATTCCGCCTGGCATTGTGAGCACATTTGGAAGGAGCGCATAGTTGTTTTGGGGCGGTCATAGGGCATATCCTCAATTATGGTAAAGCGCGGGCCACAATTGGTGCAGTTGGTAAAGGGATAGTGGTAGCGGCGGTCTTCAGGATTTAGTAACTCATCGAGGCAAGGCTGGCAGATAGCAACATCCGGAGAGATAAGCTGGTATTTCCCTTCCTGTGCCTGGCTATGCCGAATTTCAAAGTTTTTATAGTGGCGGGGAGGGTTATACTCGATATTTACGTTCTCAATGTGAGCTAGTGGTGGAGCTTCTGTCTCGAGCTCTCGCACGAATTGCTCAACAGCTTTTGCTTCACCTTCTACTTCAATCTTGACATCCTCCGAAGTGTTGTAAACCCATCCCTTGAGGTTGTGTTCTACCGCCAGTCCATAGACGAAAGGCCGGAATCCGACGCCCTGAACAATGCCACGGACGCTAATAGAAGCTAATTTGAGGGATTGCCTTGTTGCTTTTGACATATACAACCCCATAAAAATCTTGCGATTTTCGTGGGACCCCGCCTAATTTAAAATCAAAATTCGCCTGGGGTTAGTTTATAAGATGATTTCTGAGGAATGCAATATTTAATTAAATCTATACTAACACGCCCTCAATTTCGGCCATAATTTCTTCGGTAGTAAAATGTCTGTGGGTAATTGCTCCGCTGGGACAAGCTGCGACACAGGTGCCACAGCCCTTGCACAGTGCCTCATTGATATTAGAGACCTTCTTCTCATCGTCAAAAGAAATAGCACTATAAGGGCAGAGAAGATTACAGATTCGACACCCTGAGCAAAGATCTTCGTCGATAACTGCCGTGCTTGCCTCAAGCTCCACCTTGCCTTTGGTGATAACAGCTAGAACCTTGGCGGCTGCCGCCGAGGCTTGAGATACCGTGTCCGGGATATCCTTGGGACCCTGGCAACAACCCACAACGTAGATCCCATCAGTCCTGGTCGCCACTGGATCCAGCTTGGGATGGCGTTCCATAAGGAAGCCATCAGCCTTGAGACTCACAGAGAACGTATGAGCCACTTCATCGGCATCTTGCTGCGGTTCAATAGCAGTGCAAAGGACGATCATATCAGCAGATACCTGGGTCACCTTGCCGCTATCTGGATCCTCCGCAGTGATAGCTAACTTGCCCCGGTCCGTCCCTTTTCCATTGGCGCTTGCGACCTGCTGAACCTTCCCCCGGACGAAGTTCGCCCCTTCCCCAACCAATCGCTCGTAGAAATCCTCATAATCCTTGCCAAAGCAGCGGATATCAGTAAATATCTGACAGACCTGGGCATCAGTCTTTTCTTTGATAAGGTGGGAGTGTTTTAAGGCATACATACAGCAGACTCGTGAGCAATAGTCATGAAACTCTTCATCGCGGCTGCCGACACAGTGGACAATGGCCACGCTTCGGGGGACAGAGCCATCCTTGAGTTGAATATTACCACCAGTGGGACCAGTGGCATTACATAGCCTCTCGAACTCGAGTCCGGTGATAATGTCGTCAAATTTCCCGTAGCCGTACTGAGCAGCTACGGATGGGTCAAAGGTCTGAAAACCGGTAGCCAGGATGATATTACCTACCTCCACTTCTATTATCTTGTCCTCATCATCAAACTTAATAGCCCCTGCCTCACAGAATTTCTCACAGGCACGACACTTTCCCTTCTGGAAATACGCACAGTTCTCCCGATCAATGATTGGGACATTGGGCACTGCCTGGGGAAATGGAATGTAAATGGCCTTCCTCTGTCCCAAACCCATTTCGAATTCGCTGGGTGCTTTCCAAGGGCATTTCCCCTGACAGACCCCACAACCAGTACACTTCTCCTCATCGACGTACCTGGCTTTCTTTCTGATCTTGGCCTTGAAGTTGCCGACATAGCCTGATAACTCTTCGACCTCACTATAGGTTAGTAGCTCGACATAAGGATGCGAACCTAGCTCACTCATATTGGGGGTCAGGATACAGGCCGAGCAGTCTAATGTAGGGAAGGTCTTGTCCAGCTGAATCATATGTCCCCCAATGGACGGCTCTCGTTCCACTAAGTAAACCTTGTGACGAGAATTAGCGATCTGTAAGGCTGCTTGAATACCGGCAATACCTCCACCCACCACCAGCGTGCTGGAATTTACCGGGACTTCTCTCACCTCAAGAGGCTCATGGAAGTAGACTCGCCGTACTGCTGCTTCCACTAGCGCCTTGGCTTTTTCGGTGGCTTTTTCGTGATCCGCGGTTACCCAGGAGCAATGCTCTCGAATATTAGCCATCTGGAATAAGTGACGGTTCAGCCCTGCCTGCTCACATGTTTTACGGAAGGTGGGTTCATGCATTGTGGGAGAGCAAGAGGCAACCACAACACGGTTTAAGTCCAACTCTTTGATATCCTGTTTTATCATCTCCTGCCCCGGCTCAGAGCACATAAACCGATAAACTCGGGCTGCCACCACTGAATCCAGATGCGAGGCATAGTCAGCTACCGCAGCCACATCTACCGTTCCAGCAATGTTAGTGCCACAATGGCAGATATATACTCCTGTCCTTACTTCATCCTTACTGCTTTTAGTTTCTTCTGTCATGGTTGCTCCAAAAACTGCGAAATCTGCTCCAGGTTAAATACCGGACCATCCTGGCAAACATACTTTTCACCAATATTGCATCGGGCGCATTTACCCAGACCGCACTTCATTTTGGCCTCCAGAGTAGTGACTATCTGGTTATCCTTATAGCCCAAGTCCCTTAGCCTGGCCAGGGTAAATCGGATCATTATCGGTGGTCCGCAAACAATAGCAATGGCATTACCCGGTGAAGGTGCCAATTCCTTCACTACATCGGGGACCAGGGCCACTCGACCTTTCCACTCTTCATCACCCCTGTCAACAGTGAGTTCCAATTTAGTTCCGGGTGCTTCCATCCATGTTGGGAACTCCGGTTGAAACACCAAGTCTTGAGGTGTTCGTGCCCCGTTTATGATCAACAACTCTTTGTAATCATCTCGCTGTTCCAGTATGCTGTTAATCACCGGACGTAATGGTGCCATCCCGATACCCCCACCGATGACTATCATATTCTTTCCTACATAATCTTCTAAGGGAAAGTAATTGCCGAAGGGTCCCCGTACTCCCAGGGTATCTCCGGGCTCGAGTTCCTGTAAGGCTCTGGTTACTGTGCCTATACGCCGCACGGCGAATTCCAGGCCGTCTTTCTGCAAAGGCAAAGACACGATGCCAAAGGGCGCCTCTCCTTCTCCAAAGGCTGAGAGCAGGGCAAACTGCCCCGGCTTGTAGTCAAAGCCGGCTTTGATGTCAGGGTCTTCCAGTTCCACGCTTAGAAGCTTGATATCGGGAGTCAGCTGGGTAGCCGTCTTCAGAGTCGCTAGATAGGGAGTAAAAGGACTTTCAGGACCCACTTTTAGCCTCCGTCACTTGCTTCAGGTTGCTTATGACCTCGCGAATGTCTATATTTACTGGACAGTCTCTAACACAGCGTCCGCAGCCAACACAGGCCACGTCCTGGAATTGCTCCGGGAAGTAAAGGAGCTTATGACAGAAGCGCTGCCGCAACCTCTCCCCCTTGGTAGTCCGGGGGTCATAACCCCCAGCCGTGAGGCTAAAGCCCGGGGACTGGCAGCTCTCCCAGCTCCGCACTCGTTCTACCTTTCCCTTATCAGCATAGTCCCGCATATCGAAGCAGTAGCAGGTGGGACAAACATAAGCACAGATGTTACAATGCAAGCAGCGGTCAGCGACTTGCTCCCAATAAGGATCATTGAAGAGTTCCCTCATTGCTGAGACGACTTCCTTGGTGGGAACAGCCTCAAGCTTGGGAGGAGCGGGTACTTTTCCTTTATACTCTGCCAAGCCCTTGGGCAGCAAGGCCTTTCCCTTCTCAGTAACAGCCTGAACAATGTAGCCATCCTCCCCTTCAGTAAGTAGTATATCCACGTTGCTGGGGTCATCAGGTGCACTACCCATACTGGTACAGAAACACTCCGGTTGTGCCTGACGACAGGCAAGACCGATAAGAGCTGTTCGACTGCGGCGTTCCCGATACAGGGCATCGCTTGGCTCTTGCAGGAAGGGACTGTCCATCAGGGCAATGCCTCTAGCATCACATGGATGCAATCCAAAAATAACCGCATCACGTTCCACCTTTGTGGGAACCAGCTCGACCTTCCCATCATCTCTTTGTACCGAGAAGAGGGTCTCCGTGGGGGGCAGGAACCATCCTTTGGGTGAGAGCGCGGTGTTATTGAAATCAAAGACAACATCTTCCACCTGAGATATGGGTTGAAACGTTGTCTGCTCTTGAACGCGGACTGGAGCAATGACGACGTGCTCCTTGAGGAGTTCACCGAGCCAGCGAATTACGTCGTCCTTGGAGGCAAATAAGTTCATTTTTCAAACTCCATTACTTCTTCCTTCTTAAAGGTGGCGAAGGGGGGTGCTTCTTCAGGGTCTAGCCCCGCCTGAAAGGCAAAAAGCTCCTTTACATCCTTCTCCAGCTTTCGGTTGAGCAGGCTCAAGGGGATGTCCACTGGGCAAACCCGTTCACACTCATTACAGCCGATGCAACGCCCCGCCAGGTGAAAGGATCGGATGGTCTGCCACATATCGTTCTCTTCAGGGGCGATTCGGATGCCCACCCATAGGGGATCGAGTCTTTCGGCAAAGCACACCGGGCAATAACAGCCTGGACAGACCTGACGGCAGGCATAGCAACGAATACAGCGGCCAAATTGCTCCAGCCAGAATTCCCTCCTGGTGGCAACGGACTTAGCCTCTTCCTCCGTAATGTCGGAATAGGTTTCCTCTTCGGCTTGTCTTTCAATCTCCCCTCCCGCCAGAAAGTCGTAGACCACCGGTTTAAATAACTGACAGGTTCGACACTTCGCCTGTAATGTCTCGCTTTTGTGGTTCCAATTCGTTTCCACCATACCAGGACAGCCAACCCCGATAATAAATACATTGTCTCGCTCTATCTGTCCTTCATTCAACAACAGGTTAATAGCCCGTGAGTCACAGGGTTTAACCACAACCGCTATCTTTTTACCTTTCTTATCCAGGAGATATTTAACCAGATTGTGAGCGCATGTCTCGTCGAAGATAAGCCGCTCTGTGTCAGAGGGGCTGTAAGCAAAGAGGGGACGAGAAGTAAGATCATCGCTCGCCCGTTCATAGCCAATGACACCCTCAACCGTCCCTTCCTTCAAAAGGTTGCGAGCCTTATCTCGAATCTGCTGGATTAACTCCTTATCCATTCAAATTTTGCTCCTTGGTCCAAGCCCGGCCAGCTCTGCGGTGAAATCGGACAGTAGCTCCGCAAACTTCTGTCCTTCTGATGCTGAAACCCACTCCACCCTCAGCCGCTCCTTTGCTATACCCAGGTAGTCTAGGAACTCCCGAAGCAGTGCAAACCTGCGCCTGGTATAATAATTACCTTCAGTATAGTGACAATCTCCGGGGTGGCAGCCTGAGACCAGGACCCCGTCAGCTCCCCTCTGGAAGCACTTCACTACGAAAAGGGGGTCAACACGTCCCGAGCAGGGGACACGAATAATACGAATATTCTGGGGATATCTCATGCGGCTAGTTCCCGCCATGTCAGCGCCGGCATAGCTACACCAGTTGCATAGAAAACCAATGACCTTAGGTTCATACGCCGACTTCATAATGCCATCACCTCAGCCAGAATTTGCTGGTCGCTGAAACCTCTGAGCTTTATTGCCCCGGGGCGGCAGGCAGCGACACAGATGCCACACCCTTTACAGACACTCTCATTAATAGAAGCCACGATGCGCCCATCCCGCAGAGTTTCAGCTTCGATAGCCTGGAAGGGACAGACCTGTTGGCACAGCAGGCAGCCTGTGCACCGGGTAATGTCCACAATAGAAGTCATGGGTTCAGCTTCGATGGACTCCTGGCTAAATAGTTTCAGTACGTATTCTGCCGCAGCACCACCCTGGGTTACAGATTCCGGTACGTCAGTGGGAGCAACGGCACATCCGGCTATAAAGATGCCATCCATGGCGGTCTCCACCGGGCGCAGCTTGGGATGTGCCTGGAGGAGATAATTCTTGGCATCGTAGCTAATATGGAGGGTTTGGAATAACCTGGCGGCATCCTCGGTGGGCATTAACCCCGTGGCCAAGACCACCATGTCGGCAGGTATGTTAAATGTCTCCTTGGTGAGAAAGTCTTGCCCAGAGATTAAGAGTCTGCCATCTTGCTGTGACACGCTATCGATCTGGCCTCTCATATAGGTGGTCCCTTCTTTCTCAGCCCGCGTCATGAACTCTTCGAAAATCTTACCCCCTGGTCCCCGGGCATCGACGTATACGATATAACTATGGGTATCCGGGGCGTGCTCTTTTAGCATAATAGCTTGCTTAGCCATAACCATGCAGCATACCTTGTTGCAATAGCCACTTCCGGTGCGTTCATCCCGAGACCCCACGCAACTCACGAAGACTACTTTTTTAGGGTGAGCTCCATCGGACGGGCGAACCACCTCGCCACCTGTAGGTCCGGCGGCGTTCATCATCCTCTCTACCTGCAGGGTACTGACGACATCAGGATAGACACCGCCACCATATATACTGAACTGAGTATGGTCCAAGACGTCCGCCCCGGTAGCCACCACAATAGCTCCCACATCCTCCTCCAATATCTCGTCCTGCATTTCATGGTCAATAGCCTCAGGCTCGCAAACCTTTTCACACTCCAAACATTCGGAGCAGACTGCGCAATTCAAACAGCGCTTGGCCTCCTCGACTGCTGTTTTTTCGTCAAAGCCAAGCTCAACTTCATCAAACCCCTTTCGCTTCCCTAACCCAAGCATGGGCATATTTGCTCTTTCTTTTTCTACTACGCCTTCTTTGGGCACATCCTTAACCTTTTCGCGGATCTCTGGTCTACCCTCCGTTAGGTCATGGCCGCGCAGGTAGCGGTCAATAGAGATAGCTGCTTCCTTACCGGCAGTAATAGCCGCGATAACATCAGCCGGACCGGAAACCACATCACCACCGGCAAATACGCCATCAATATTAGTTTGCAGAGTAACCGGGTCAACGGAGAGGGTTCCCCAGTTAGTGTAGTCTAATTTTTCGGGTAGCGTTGCCTTATCCACGCCTTGACCAACAGCTATGATCACATTGTCAACATCTATGGTGAATTCTGAGCCTTTGATGGGCACAGGGCGTCGGCGACCACTGGCATCGGGGGCACCCAGCTCCATGCGAATACATTGTATCCCGACTACTTTATTGTCTTTAGATAACACTTTAACCGGTGCCGCCAGGAACTGAATCTTGATTCCTTCACGTTCCATTTCCTCAATTTCACTGGGTATAGCCGGCATCTCGGCGCGGCTGCGACGATAGACAACAGTTATCTCATTGGCACCGAGGCGTTGGGCTACTCGAGCGGAATCAACAGCAGCATTACCACCGCCAATAACTGCCACTTTGTTACCCAGGCTGACTTTGACTCCAAAGTTGACTTGCCTCAGGAAGTCAAGGGAGTGAAGCACTCCGGTAATATTCTCACCGGGAATCCCCATTTTTTGACTGACGCCAGCACCTGTACCCAGGAAAATGGCATTATATCCCTCGTCGAAGATTTCAGTGAGATTTTTCACCGGGGTATTTGTCTTAATCTCTACCCCCAATTCCTGTATATAGCTTATCTCGTTATTGAGTACCTCTTTGGACAATCGGTATTCAGGTATACCATAGCGTAATAGACCTCCCACCTCAGGGGCAGACTCAAAAACTGTAACCGGGTATCCTTGCCTGACCAGGTCGTAAGCACAGGCTAGGCCAGCGGGACCAGAGCCAGCAATAGCTACCTTCTCATCTCTGGTTATTTCCACTGGTGTTGCTTTTTCCCTACCTTTTTTCAGTTCATAGTCAGCCATAAAACGCTTAAGAGTTCTGATGGCTATGGGTTGGTCAACTTTGCCCCGCTCACAGTCCTGCTCGCAGGGGTGGGTGCACACACGTCCACAAACTCCAGCAAAGGGCATGGTCCTGCGGAGCACCTCTAGAGCCTCCTTGAACTTGCCCTGGGAAGTAAGGGCAACATAGCCCTGGGCATTGACACCGGCGGGACAGGCAACCCGGCATGGTGGATAACCACGCTTATCTATAGTATATTTATTGGGAATTGCCTGGGGAAAAGGAATATAGGTGGCCTTTCGCTTACCCAGGTTCTCATCAAATTCACTATTTAGTTCGACGGGACAAACCTTAGCACACTCACTACAGCCTGTGCATTTGCTCAAATCGATGTAGCGGCTCTTGTTTTTAATCTTTACCCGGAAGTTTCCTATATATCCTGAGACATCCTCCACCTCACTGTAGCTCATTAGCTTAATATTGGCATGCTGTCCCACCATAGTCATCTTGGGCGTCAGGATGCAGGCAGAACAGTCCAGGGTGGGGAAAGTCTTGTCCAACTGGGCCATGTGTCCCCCGATGGAGGGCTCTCGCTCAACCAAGATAACCTCGTAGCCAGCATCTGCAATATCTAAGGAGGCCTGGATGCCAGCAATGCCGCCACCGATGACTAGAGCTCGCCTGGTTATGTCAACATGCTTGGGGGTAAGGGGCTCCTGCCAGGCAACTCTGGCCACTGCTCTCCGCACCAGGTCTATCGCCTTAGCCGTAGCTTCCTCAACTTGGTCAGGGTGGACCCAGCTACAATGCTCCCGTAGATTTGCTATCTCCAGGAGATAGGGATTCAAACCGGCACCAGCCACTGTTCTGCGAAAGGTTGCCTCATGCATACGTGGCGAACAAGCGCCTATGACCACCCGGCTAAGTTGATGCTCAGTTATAGCCTGCTGGATAGCTGCCTGGCCAGGATCACTGCAGGTGAACTTATTGTCTTCAACATAAACTACCTGAGGTAACTTTCGCGCCGCCTCAGCTACCTCAGGTATATTCACAGCTCCAGCTATGTTACTGCCGCAGTGGCAGAGGAAAACTCCAATTCTAGCCATGCCCTATTCTCCTTTAGATCCTTACTCGTGAATAGTCCAATAATCGTACACGGTCAATGTTCTCGGCGCTT
>SOHS01000123.1 GCA_004377135.1 Dehalococcoidia bacterium
TGGCGATTATCGATTCCATTCAGACTATGTATTTAGAGGATGTAGCTGGGATGCCAGGCAGTATTTCTCAGGTGAGGGAGTGCACTTGGAGGTTGGAGAGGTGGGCAAAACAGAATGATATACCCCTGCTAATCACAGGGCATGTGACCAAAGAAGGGGCCATCGCAGGTCCAGGAACATTGGAACATATCGTTGACGTGGTGCTTTACTTCGAAGGCGAACCATTTAGTAGTTACCGGGTGTTACGCAGCGTAAAGAACCGTTTCGGTTCCACCCACGAAGTGGGAATATTTGAGATGAGCGATAGAGGACTAATAGAAGTGGGTAATCCATCTCAAGTTTTTTTATCCGCATACAAGGATGGAACTATGGGCTCAGTGGTGGTGCCCACTCTTGAAGGGAATCGTCCTTTGTTGGTAGAGATTCAGGCCTTGACTACTCTTAACAGTTTTACTCCACCAAGGCGCATCGCTAACGGCGTTGATTTTAATCGGCTGCTGTTGATAATTGCTGTGCTTACTAAGCGTGCCGGATTAAAGCTTTTCAACCAGGATATTATAGTCAACGTTACTGGTGGCTTAAGGGTTAATGAGCCGGCGGTTGATTTAGGAATCGCTTCAGCCATTGCTTCTAGTTTTCGTGATGCAAAGCCGATTTCAGGCTTGGTTGCTTTGGGAGAGGTGGGGTTGAATGGAGAGCTTAGAGGGGTATCACACGTAGAGAGAAGAATTGCTGAGGCCATCAGGTTGGGCTTTAAATCCTGCCTTATGCCTAGACTTACCCCTATCATTGCAAGCGAAGTGAAGCAATCCTTTCATTCTACGGATATTCACCTAATCGAGGTTGGCTCGGTGACTGAAGCTCTGAGGCTAGGACTTACAAGGGAAAGTAAAATGCAAAATGCAAAGGGCAAAGATACAGGGCAAGAATAAAAAGTTTTTTGAATTTTGATTTGTCATTTTAATTTTTTATCTTTGGCTTTTGATATTTAGGAGCAGAGTTTAGAGATTTGAATCTTGGATCTAGTAAGTTAGGCGTGGTTATAGTTGCTGCAGGAACCAGCCAGCGGATGGTGGGTATAAACAAGCTCTTTGCTTCTCTAAAGGGGAAACCTTTGCTGGCTTGGTCTGTGGATACTTGTCAGAGATACAGTTTAGTCCAACAGATAGTCCTGGTATTGAATGGTAAGGATTTGGCTCGGGGGCAGAAATTGAAAAAAGGGAGGGGCTGGTCTAAAGTTACTTTATGCCCGGGTGGCGCACGGCGACAGGATTCGGTGAAAGAAGGGCTAAAGCAAATAAGGGATTGTGATTTAGTCATGATTCATGACGGAGCCCGGCCTTTCTTGACTTCAGATTTGATTGAGGATGGGCTGAAGATAGTTGGGGAGATTGAGGCTGCTGTAGCCGCAGTGCCGGTTAAAGATACTATCAAGCTTGCTGCTGATGAAAGATTGATTGGGGAAACCCTTCAGCGTGATAGGTTATGGACAGCGCAAACCCCACAGATATTCAGCTTTGATGTGATAACCAGGGCTTATGAAAACCTCGCAGCAGAGGTTACCGATGATGCCACTGCTGTGGAACGCCTGGGACACAAGGTGCAGCTTTATATGGGCGATTATAAAAATATAAAGGTGACCACAATTGAAGATTTGGCGTTAGCAAGAATCATCGCAGGAGAATGGAAAAGGAGCTAAGGGTTGGCATTGGCTGTGATAGCCATCCCCTGGTTTCGGGGCGAAGGCTAATTTTGGGAGGCGTTGATATCCCTTATGACAAAGGCTTGTCGGGTTGGAGCGATGCTGATGTGGCAACGCACGCCATAATAGATGCTTTATGTGGCGCTGCTGACCTGGGCGACATCGGCACCTTATTCTCTTCTCAAGAACCGGAATATAAAGATATTTCAAGCCTGGTTTTGTTGAGCAAGACCGGTGAACTGCTTAAAGCCAAAGGATTCAAGGTGGTCAACATTGATGTTACCATCATAGCGCAAAACCCCAAGCTCTCGCCTTTCGTTGCCGAAATGAGGAAACGCCTCAGCAAGGTTTTAGGTGTGGAGTCAACACAGGTGACAATCAAGGCCACCACCACCAATGGTTTGGGCTTCATCGGCAGAGGAGAGGGAATAGTTGCTCAGGCTCTGGCTTTAATCCAAAAGTAAAGAGCTAGAGAATTGAAGTTGTTGTTGGCGTGCTTGGTGATGACCCTGAGAAGGCTGTTCTGGATTATATAAAAGGCGAGTTAGCAACAGGCGATAATATATGTGACCATTAAGGATAACAGCAAAAAGGAGACAAAGCGAAAGCATTTTCCAGCGATAGCAATTTGAACCCTGAGGAGGTAATTAAAGAGGCGAAATAAGGAACAAATGATTATTGTTGGTCTGACAGGAAGTGTGGGCACGGGCAAAAGCACGGTAACCAATTTTTTTAGAGAACTGGGGGCTTATATAATTGATTGGGATGAACTAGCTCGGGAGGTAATTCGCCCTCACTTAAGGGCTTGGAAAGAAATAGTAGAGTATTTTGGAAAGGATTTCTTAAATGAAGACCTGACCATCAATCGGCAGAAGCTGGCTGAGATAGTATTTTCCGACAAAGAAAAGGTGGCAAAGCTAAATCAGATAGTTCATCCCGAGGTGTTTAAGGAAGACGAAAGAATTACAAATGAGATCAAAAGCCTTGACCCCGATGCTCTAATTATTAAGGACATTCCGTTACTGTTTGAGCTTACTCGCCCTATATTTGTGGATAAAGTAGTCGTTGTTTCTGCCAGTGAACAAACTCAATTAAGACGATTAGAAGAGAAGGGGATGAGTCGGGAGGATACCCAAAGCAGGATAAAGTCCCAACTTCCTCTTGAGGAAAAGATTAAATCTGCCGATTTTGTTATTAATAATGATGGTCCGCTTGAAGAGACAAAGAAGCAGGTAGAGGAGATATATTCTTTGTTAAGGAAAGGAGAGCAACATGGAAAGCAGAGGTAAGTGGGAGACCTTCGTTAACAATATTTATGCCGGCTCTCAACTTGACATATCTTCAGTTATGCCTCCCCGCTATCAGTAACTTTTTGGTCAAAGTGAAGGGGTCGAAGGAGTGGGAGTGCCACTGCGGAAAATAAGCCACCGGTGAATCTAAACAGATTACCAGCAGGAGGTGATTTGGTGAATCAAATCGATGCAAAATTAGAGGAAGCACTAAATAAAGTGCTTGTCCCTGGAACAATGCGTAGCTTGGTACAGATGAACCTGGTTCGAAGCACGGAAGTTAAGGATGGCAAGGCGAAAATAAATTTGGCTTCGACTGCTATCCCTGACCAACATCATAGTTGGCTGAAGGACAAAGCAGCGGCAGCGGTTAGCGAGCTTTCCGGGGTGGAGGAAGTAACTGTCGACCTTGTCGAAGCCAGGCCCAAAGAACTTAATCAGATTGAGAAAATAATAGCGGTCATGAGTGGTAAAGGGGGAGTCGGCAAATCTCTGGTAGCTGGTTTATTAGCTACTTCTTTTGCTCGGGAAGGAAAGGACGTGGGCATACTCGACGCTGATATCACTGGCTCCAGTATCCCTAAGATGTTTGGTTTAGATGCTCGCCCCAGCGGTAGCGAGACAGGTATTTTGCCCGTATTATCGAGGTCTGGAATTGAAATTATGTCCATGAACCTGCTTTTGCCCAGTGAGGATGAAGCGGTTATCTGGAGAGGTCCCCTCATGTCTAAAGCTATCACTCAATTCTGGGAGGAAGTTCTTTGGGGCAAACTGGATTGTCTCATAATAGACCTGCCCCCGGGCACAGGAGATGCCCCATTAACGGTGCTCCAGGTAATACCCATATCAGGGGTAATAGACGTTTTTACTCCGCAGGAGTTGACGGAGATGATAGTTAAGAAGGCAATAAAGATGGCGCAGAAAATGAATGTTCGTGTTCTTGGGGTGATAGAGAACATGAGCTATCTCGTATTGCCTGAGACAGGTAAGAAGATGGAAATTTTTGGCAGGAGCAAGGGGGAGGAAATGGCTAAGGCTTCCGGAGCTCCTCTTTTGGGGCAATTGCCTATTGATCCCGAGCTAGCCAGGTTGTGCGACCAGGGAGAAATTGAGAGGTATAGTTCAGATGCTGTGTCTGAACTTTTTACCAATGTGGTCGCAGTTCTAAATGGGAAGAAGGAAGGGTAGCTATATGTAGTCAGACAAGCGGGCCTGGCCCGTGAAGTCTTTTTCTAGAGGAGTAAAGAAAATGGCAGAAGAATTTGACGACCCGTTCAAAGAACTGGAGCAATCCGTCATGGAGGATATGAAAAGGGTCTACTCAGAGAAAACGATTGACCATTTTCTCAAGCCCAGAAACCTGGGTGAAATTCCCGCCCCCGATGGATTCGGCAGGATAACCGGTCCCTGTGGGGATACCATGGAAATATACCTTAAGGTGAGAGATGACAAGGTTATAAATGCTTCCTTCTGGACCGATGGCTGTGGCCCTAGCATTGCCTCGGGCAGCATGGTTACCGAGATGGCTAAGCGAGTGAACATCAGCGAAGCTCAAAGGATTAGCCAGCATGATGTCTTAACTGCTCTAGGTGGGCTGCCTGAGGAAAGCGAGCATTGTGCTCTTTTGGCAGCCAATACGCTCAAAGAAGCAATCAAGGACTACCTGGCTTTTAAGAAAGAACCCTGGAAAAGAGCTTACCACAGACAGTGAGAGAAAAATATGAAGCGCCTCCTGTAGTTTCTATTGTGAGCAAATCAAAGTCTGGTAAAACAACTGTCATTTAAAGTCTGGTTCAGGAACTGAAATCCGGAGAGTACTAGGTGGTTCCCATCAAATATGCCTCCAAGGCGCCAGCTTTGATGAACCAGGTAAGGAGAGCTGGCGTCATATCGAGGCAAGAAGCAAGACCACGGTGGTTAACTCACCGGATAATCTTGTGCTGGTAAAGCCAGTCTCTCAAGACACTCCCCTAGAAGAGATTGTGCGCCTCCTAGGTGAGGATTACGATGTCATCCTTACAGAAGGTCTCAAGCAAGAAGGCACTTCAAAGATAGAGGTACATCGCAAAGGTACTGGCCCACTTCTTAAAAATATCAGAAGGCTCATAGCCGTAGCCACTGATGAACTGTTGGAAACCAGGTCCAGGCAGTTCTCATTTAGAGATACTGAGAGCTTGGCTGACCTGTTGGAGAGAGGCTTCATCAAGCCACAGAAAAAACGAATCTCTCTTTACGTAAATAATGCTCCAGTAATTCTAACGAGTTTTCCCAAGCAGATTATCACGAACATTCTTTTGGCTATAGTCTCGTGCCCGAAGGCAGTAAGGGACATCAGTGGTCTCCAGATTTTCTTGAGGAAGGAATAAGCACAGAAGTGAAGGGTTATTACCAGACTCTCGGTATAAGCACAGATGCCAGTCTTGAAGATATAACGAAGGCCTTCCGCCGGTGGCATCAATGCTGTTATGGATATTAGCAGTGAATCTAGTAACTCGTGGACGGACTGTAAGGTGTACATGCCCAAGCCACAGCCAAAATTGAGTACAGTATGACTTCTCCTGATGTCTGTTTGTTGTAATCCCTCAAGGGCTCGTGATTCTAGCTCTGTCTCCAGCCTCTTGAACATACTTAAAAGCGGACACGGCAGCGTTAGCGCCATCTCCGACGGCAGCGGCGACTTGGCGTGGTGAATTCCTTCGTATGTCGCCGGCAGCGAAAATACCAGCCGTCGAGGTGGCCATCGTTTCATCAGTGACGATGTATCCGGTATCGTTGACTTCTAGGATATTAGAAAATTGTTGACTATTAGGCATGAGCCCAACGGCAACAAAGACACCTGCAACCTTCAAAATGGAGCTCTGCCCTGTTTTAACATTGCGTAGTTTGAGCCCGCTTAGCAATTTCTCTCCCAGGATTTCTTCTACCACACTGTTCCAAATGAATTCCAGCTTGGGCTGGGCAAAGGCTCGTTGCTGCAGGACTTGCCCTGCCCTGAGCTGGTCTCGCCGATGTATTACATAGACTTTTTTAACATGCCGAGTCAGTTCCAAAGCATCGGTGATAGCGGTATCACCTCCTCCAACAACTGCTACTTCCCGGTCACGAAAGAAGAAGCCATCACAGGTTGCGCAATAGGAAACACCATGGCCTGAGAGACTTTCCTCACCAAGAACCCCCAGCTTACGATATTGCGAACCAGCGGCTATGATTATAGCTATAGCTTCAAAGTCACCCTCAGTGGTGGAGATGCTATGGGGTTGTCCTTGGGCAATGCCTGTAACGTCAGCAGTCACTACCTCCAGACCATATTTGACTGCCTGTTGATGTATGAGTGACACTAGCTCGGCACCAGAGATACCCTGAGGAAAACCAGGATAATTTTCCACTAGAGTAGCATTTATGATCTGGCCTCCAACTATGCCACGCTCCACCAGCAAGCTTTTAAGCCCTGCCCGTGAGGTATAGAGGCCTGCCGTAAGCCCAGCAGGACCGCCTCCTATAATGATTACTTCATATTTAGCCATTGGTCGTCGTTCCTCTTAGTCCAGGCAAATTCTGGAGTTTCGCCCGGATGCAATTGGTTATTTTGTAAGCCATCTGCTAATCTCCTTGGATTATCGTTATTTAACTACAGCACTCTGGTCTCTTTGGTAAGCGAACGCAGCTTGGGGTTCATAAGCCCATTTCCTTTTAAGCCGATTATCAGGCAATCAATCTTATCATTGAAGCTCCTTTTATAACATAATTGCTTTTTTTGAGTGGTACTAATTTCGTAGTTATTGAATTCGTGCCCTAGAATTTCGACAATCATCGATATTTCAGTTCAATCTAACCTTTTCATCGCTTGTATGGGTCCGCCACGGTAAAACTTGGATACTCCACGGTTAACACCCAATCTCCACATTAGACCTTAGCAGGTAAAACCACTGCCCAGGAAATAGCATAACATAGCCAGCCCTCCTACTCCTAGTCCTTGCCACCCTGCTGGCCAGGAAAGTTGTTTGGAAGAGGAGGTCATTTGCCTGCTGCCATTTTCTGCAGGACAACCGAGTCTGCCTTGGCTGGTAATGTAGGGCAAAGTTATCGAGGGCGGGCAAACGAGTTTTGTCTATCTCTGTGAGTCATGTTATGGGTAAACAAGGCACCCTGTTTGGCTTGTGAACTATGTGACTAATGATATAATTTGAAGAATCAAAAGCTGAGTTAGTAAGACTTAGGGCAGTCTGATGGAAGAGAGGCATAGCCTGGAATTGAAGCCGATCGGGATAATTCATTCGCCTTACAAGAATGCGGGGGCAGCCCCTTATCAAGGCTATAAAACTGAGGAGATTTCTCAGATAGAGGTATTTAAGGAATTCGAGGAAGGCTTAAAGGACATTGAGGGATTCTCTCATATTATCGTCATTTATTGGTTTCATAAGTCTCAGGGATACCATCTGTTGGTTAAGACGCCCTGGGACGATAATTTACATGGTCTTTTCACCACCAGGTCACCACATAGGCCTTGTCCCCTGGGGTTGACCGTAGTGGAGCTAGTAGCCAGGGAAAAGAATATCCTGAAGGTGAAGGGACTGGACGCCATAGACGATACCCCTCTTTTAGACATCAAGCCCTATATTCCTTCAATAGACGAAAGGGCGTTTGTCAAACTTGGCTGGCTGGAAGGCAAGCTGGGAAAGGGAAGAAGCTGACAGCAATTCACATCTCCATACTGCTGGCCGCAGGGGCGGGTGCTGGTTTTGCCAGCGGACTGCTGGGAGTTGGTGGCGGGTTCATCATGGCTCCCGTCAGCTACTGGCTTATCCTGGCTATGGGTATCTCTCCAGACATTGCCATAAGAATAGCCTTCGGGACAAGTTTGCTGGTGATTTTGCCCACAGCGATAAGTGGCACCTGGAGACATAATAAGAAGAAGGCAGTTCACTGGAAAACCTCCTTAATTCTAGGCCCATGTGCCCTGGTCGGGGCCGTGTTTGGAGCTACTCTGGCAACTCATCTTTCAAATAAGATACTGGAGATAGGCTTTGGAGGACTGGTTCTGGCTGTTGCCTTATGGATGGGCTTGGGACTAATGCCAAAATTGAGAAGAGGGGATGAAGAGCCACGGGAGAATTTCTGGCTTGTGGCGGCTTGCGGCTTCCCTATAGGCATGGTGAGCGGGTTGACCGGGCTTGGTGGCGGGGCATTGATAGTCCCCACACTGGTGTTGGTATTAAATTTTCCCATGCATATTGCCATAGGAACATCGGTAGCTTCAATAATATTTGCCAGCCTGGGTGGTATTGTCGGCTATATCGTAAATGGACTGGGAGTATCTGGCCTGCTCCCTCATTCCATAGGCTATGTAAATTTGCCAATATGGCTATGCCTGGCAGCTACCAGCATACCGTTGGCTCAGCTTGGAGCCCGGGTAGCACATGCCCTGCCTGCCAAACAACTGAGGTATATCTTTATTGCTTTTATGGTCTGCGTAGGACTAAGGATGATTGGCGTATTTTAACCGGGCACAGGGCTTTGAGCCCTAAAAGGCACCAAAAAGTCGGCGGCATGGCCGCACTTACTGGTCTACCAGAGTACGCTGCATATAGGTTTTAGAAGCTCGAACCGGGTAGAGTAAAGGCAGCCCAGGAGCAGTACCCCCAGAATTATCAGTATTGCTGCACCTACTGGTCTGAAATATTTCGCATATCGCTCTCCCAGACCTGAATTCATAGCAATAGCAGCCGAGCCGAAGATAACGAGGTCGTCGAGCATAAAAAAGAGAACATACAGCAGGATGTAGCCATAATATTGGAGGGTGGTGAGACTGGCCAGAGATAGAACGTGCGTGAAAATCGCCGGAATTGCCGCTGAACAGACGAATTCGATAGAATTTACCAAAAAGGCAAGAGCTATAATTCCCGCTATCGTACCCAGGGTTAGGGGGGAAGACACGATCTTCTGTATTCTGGTCATCGTCTTTTTTCGGGATTCCTCGTCTGTAACTTCACAGACGATGGCGCCTTTTGTCTCTATGAATCCCCTTATTTGCAATATCCCTCCACCCAAAGCTACCAATCCAATCACAGTTGTCAATGGCTTGACGTAGCCGATGAACAGGAAAGCATTGAGCCATGCCGTCATGAAAAGAAAATACAGGACTCCTGAAGCCAAAACAAAAGAGCCGACAATCAGCCATATTCTTTTTCTATCTCTCAAGGTCGCTATCAGGGATATAAGGTAAACAAGCACCCACATAGCACAGGGATTGAAGCCATCCACAAGACCCAAAATTACGGCCAAAGCTGGAAGCGAATAATCAGCAGGTACAATTTTTCCTATGATGGGCAATATAATCCCATCCCCAGGCTCTTCACCTGCCGGCGGCGGGCAGTTCCCCGCCAGACATTGTTGCAAAGCTTCCTCAATCGCTCTGCCCGTTGTTTCCTCAGATTCCCAACCACCAAATACTTGATTTCCGAATATTGTTATGGGAAACTCCGGCTCGTCTTCTATCCCCAGCTCTGCAAGCTTCTCCTGTAATAGGGCGCTTCCCGCGGGTGTACCGGCGTCGTGTGGGATAATTTGAATTGAGTATTTCTCGGCCAATTCTTCATTAAATGGCCTTTGTTCCTCACAGTGTGAACAGCCGGTAAGATAAAAGAAATGGACCTCAAACCCTTCACCGGTACCCGGCGTTCCCTGACTTGTGAATGCGATGACTATTCCCAGGATTATCAGGGATATGATGAGATATCTCTTGAATCGGTCCTGGAAGGTGTTTTTCAAAAAATTGGCCACCCTGTTGTAAACTGACAAATGCCACCTCAAAATAGTTTCTCCTGTTCAGGATTTTCCACATGAAAGGCACATAGTGTGCGGGTCGCCACCTGGAAAACTATGCCCTCAGCTAAAATCGCTATTTATCTCCTAATATCACCCAAACACACACGATGAACAAGACACTACTTCGAAAAATATACTCTCATTGTCCATATAACCTGCGACATCAAACACTATTACCGTGACTATAACGTCACAGGCTGTATCTGGGGCAGTCCAGGTAATCATAGAGCCCTCCCCGGAAATTTCGCCACCATCGCATAACCATTCGAAAACCAGTTCTCCGCTCGTGTTTGAAGCAATGCACTCAATATCGTATTCTTTCTCTTTTCCGACCTTGTACCCCCAACTGGTTTCTTTCAAATATTTCGGCTCTCTGGCTGTAACAATCAGGTTTTCAATAATTGGCAGAGTACCATTTGCCGCAATGAGAATTAATGATCCTGTGTCGTTACTATCCTGACCATCGTCGACCACAACTGTGATGTCATATCCACCAATTTCTTCAGGAGCAGTCCAGGTAACCTCAGGCCCTGTGCCAGTAAGTTCACCTCCGCTAGCCGACCAGTTATAGCTTAGCTCGTCGCCATCGTAGTCTGAAGCATTACACGTCACCTGGAGACTACCCAATGGAGCGGTCCAATTTGCCTCAGCTGCCAGGCTGCTGATAACTGGCCGGCGGTTGCCCGTGCAAGATGAGGCCAAGAGCAGCACTGCTATCGCCATGATTACCATAATTGCCAGACATCTTTTTATGTTCATTAGTTTCTCTCCTTAAAGCCTCTTCCGTTCCAACATGTACCCAGGGCATCACATATATTACCACTTTTATAATGGTGATGA
>SOHS01000134.1 GCA_004377135.1 Dehalococcoidia bacterium
CTTTTACCAGTCCGAGAAAGCCTGAAGATTTGCTTGCCAGTGCGGTGCGAGCTATACTATAAATCGCATCAGTTAGTGAATAACTGAACTATTAGAGCTTTGGTTATCATCCAGCAAGGAGGGAAAAATGAGGACAAAAGAGCAATATATTCAGGGCCTATCAAAAATGAAGCGAAACACCTACTTCAACGGCGCACCAATCGACCGCACAGACGAGCTACAGATGGACTGCATAAAGACCATCGGCACCACATTTGATGAGGCTCTCAAGCCAGAGAACCAGGACCTGTGTACCGCCATCTCCCATCTCACCGGCGAGCGCATAAGCCGCTTTACTCACATCCACCAAAACCCCGACGACCTGCACAAGAAGCAGGACATGACCCGCATGCTCTGCCAGAAAGTGGCCGGATGCATCCAGCGGTGCATGGGCATCGACGCCACCAATGCCGTCTACAACGTTTCCTACGAAGCGGATAAGCTAAACAAAGGCGCCACCCAGTACCACGAGAACTTCAAGAAGTGGCTGACTCGCTTTCAAACCGAAGACCTGGTCGGCTGCTGCGCCCAGACGGACGTCAAGGGCGATAGGATGCTCAGGCCTGCTGACCAGCCAAACCCGGATGCCTACGTACGTATCAAGGAAAGGCGCAGTGATGGCATAATTGTCAGCGGCTGCAAGCTGCACATCTCCGAGGCATCAGTTGCCGATGAGGTGCTGGTAGTGCCGACACGAGCGTTGCGTCCAGAGGACAAGGACTACGCTGTCGCCTTCGCCATCCCGGGCGACTGGGAAGGACTGAAACAGGTTGTTACCGTCCATAACCTCAGGCCAAGGGAACACTTCAAGCGCGGCTTCCTGCCCGGAGCTACAGATTCCTATATGATATTTGACAACTGCTTCGTGCCCTGGGAAAGAGTCTTCCTCGCCGGCGAATGGCAGCATGGCGGCGTGCTGGCTCTGCTCTTTGCCCTGTTCCACCGCCATTCCTATTCTGGCTGCAAACCGGCTCTCGGCGACGTACTTTTGGGAACTGCGGCACTTGCTGCCGAGGTGAACAACATCCACAAGACACCCGGCGTCCGGAAGAAGCTGGCTGACATTATCATGGTCACCGAGCTGGGTTATGCTGCAGGATACACAGCCTCTGCCCTGGGCAAGCCAGAGGTCTATATACCCGGCATAGGATTTGTGCCCTATGGCCCGGGTTCCTATATACCCAATTCGATTTACTGCAACGTCGGCCGCTGCCTGACGGGAGAAGCGGTCTATCATGAAGCTGAGATGCTCTGCGATATCAGCGGCGGTGTGGCAGCCACCTTCCCACACGAGAAAGATTTCCTGAACCCGGAGACCCGTGACTTTCTCCTGAAATACACAAAGCGCAATCCAGACATGCCCGTGGAGGACCAGGCACAGCTATGGCGTTATCTGGGTGATGTGCTCTGCTCAGCGACCGGAGGCATACACAATATCGGCAGCTACCATGGTGGCGGCTCACCTATCATGGAGCAAATCGCCATCACCACCCAGTACGACATCGAGTCCAGGAAAAAGCTGGTTAGGCACATCGCCGGCATGAGGGATGGCGACCCTGATGCCTTGAGCAAGAAGCTGACATCGCGAGGTAAGACACCCGCCGAGGCAGCTAGGCGGTAACAGGTAAGTCATTGCCAAAACCTGAAGGGTTCTCTGGCTCATCAGCTTACTATTATTGGTAGGCATAAGAGACAGCGCTAAGCCTCTACCGCTCAATTTATGGCCTTTTTGCCGAACGCGGATGCAATTGTGGGAAAATCTCGGAAAATCAGAAAAAACTATTGACAATCCCTTCAATAATAACGGTATAATGGCATTAACTATAACAGCATTAACTAAGAATAGTCTTTATAAGAACACAGTACTTTAAAGACTAATATCAAGGTGGGTGGGCAAGTGTTTGCGTCAGATAGGTGCGGAAGTTACCGTGATGCTCAGCCCAGCACATATAGAAATATGAAGTGGGCTATTTTTTCACGCTGAAGCTCTGTCGGAGGATGAGGATTTTGGGGAAATTGAACTACTACAAAGGAGGTGGAGTTTGAAGATAATACTTGGTTCTTGGATACACCGTTACTGGAAAAAACTCGGCATCTTTTTGATTACAGTAGTCTTAGTTATGGGGCTGGCAAGCTGTGAGGGTAGTTGTGGTGCTCTTCCTGTTCAATACGATCTCACCAGCTCCAGTACTGAAGGCGGCCAGGTAATTATCCCCGGTGAGGGAACCTATGCCGATGGAACGATAGTCACCCTGGAGGCCATGCCGGATGAGTGTTACGAGTTCGTCAACTGGACCGGCGCCGACGTCGCCGACCCCTACTCTCCCATAACCACCATCACCATGGATGAAGCTAAGAGTATAACCGCCAATTTTGCCCTGCTGAGCTATGACCTTACAGCAGACAGCACAGATGGTGGTGCAGTAACCTCTCCCGGCGAGGATACTTTTACCTATGACTGCGGCATGGTCGTTGCCCTGGTGGCGACTCCAGATGCTTACTACGGGTTTGTCGAGTGGACCGGCAATGTGGACACCATCGCCGATGTTTATGATGACTCAACCACCATCACCATGAACGGCGACTATTCTATTACCGCTAACTTCAGCCTGTTCGCCGGAGGGAACGGAACAGCCGAGTATCCCTACCAGATTGCAGATTGGTGGCACCTTGATAATGTCCGCAATTACCTAAGCAGCCACTTCATCGTCATAAACGACCTCGATTTAAACTCTGTCGGCTATACGGAGCTGGCCAGTGCGACAGCCAATGAGGGAAAGGGCTGGCAGCCGATAGGAAGTACTGCTGTAAATGACGCATTCGTCGGGAGCTTCGACGGTCAGGGGTACGAGATATGCGACCTGTTTATCGACCGCCCTGACGAACCTGATGTGGGGCTTTTCGGTGTTGTTGAAGAATTGGGGGTCATCGAGAATGTCGGCGTGGTAAACGGCAATGTGACTGGCAATGGCGATGCTGGTAGTCTGGTGGGAAAGAATGAGGGCACTGTAAGCAACTCCTATTCCACCGGCA
>SOHS01000084.1 GCA_004377135.1 Dehalococcoidia bacterium
TCGAAGCAAAAGCAGCAGAAAAGCACCTCACCGAAGCAAACCTACGCCTGGTGGTGAGCATAGCCAAGAAATATATCGGGCATGGCATGCCTCTCCTTGAACTTATTCAGGAGGGGAATATTGGCCTTATCCGAGCTGTGGACAAGTTTCAGTATAGAAAGGGCTACAAGTTTAGCACCTATGCCACCTGGTGGATCAGGCAGGGTATCACTAGATCTATAGCTGACCAATCCCGTGCCATTCGCATTCCGGTACACATGGTAGAAACAATTAACAAACTATTACGCACAATGCGTCAGTTAGTTCAAGAACTTGGACGCGAACCAAGTTACGAAGAAATTGGCAGCCGCCTAAATATGTCGTCAGAAAGAGTAGAAGAGGTCATGGCCTTGTTTTTCCGTGAGCCAATATCGCTAGATATGCCTATCGGTGAGGATGAAGATAGTCGGTTAGGCGACCTTGTTGAAGATCATGCCAGTTTAGCGCCAACTGAAGCCACTTCACAGCAGCTACTCAAAGAACAAATAGATAAAGTACTTAGTGAACTTACCGAGCGTGAAAAAAGGGTTCTGCAGCTTAGATTTGGCCTTAAAGACGGACACGCTCGAACTCTGGAAGAGGTGGGCAGAGAATTCAATGTAACTCGAGAAAGAATACGACAGATTGAAGGCAAGGCTCTGCGCAAGTTACGTCATCCCATTCGCAGTCGAAAGCTCAAAGGCTATCTAGACTGATTTCACCTTAAGGGAATGTCAAACATAGTACCCATCTTTTTAGGTAACTTACCTCGCGTTAGTGACTTAGTCAACTTTTGCATCTCACGAAACTGATTAAGAAGTTGATTAACGTCTTGGGATGTGGTGCCGCTTCCTCGAGCAATACGGCTTCGCCGTCTGCCATCAATAATGGCTGGATTACACCTTTCCTCGCAAGTCATAGACAGGATCATAGCCTCTATCTTCTTTAATCGTTTCTCACTCTCGTCATCTGGCAAATAAGAAGCGACTTTGGAGAAGCCCGGTACCATTTCCACCAGTTTCCCCAAAGAACCCATCTTGTGAATTTGGCGCATTTGGCTGAGGAGGTCCTCAAGGTCAAAATCCCCGGTGCGCATTTTTCTTTCCAAATTCTTGGTCTGTTGCTGATCAAAGGCCGTCTCGACTTGCTCGATGAAGGTGAGCATATCTCCCATACCTAAAATGCGAGACGCTAAGCGGTCGGGATGAAATACCTCCAGCGCATCCATTTTCTCACCCGTGCCCATGTATTTTATGGGCACTCCGGTAACAAATCTAATAGAGAGAGCGGCGCCACCTCGGGCATCTCCATCCATCTTCGTCAGGATGAGTCCCGTGAGGCCGATTCGACTGTGGAATTCTTGAGCTACCCTCACGGCATCCTGCCCAATCATAGCATCTACCGTAAGCAGTACTTCTGAAGGCTGTACCAGGGATTTGATATCAGCTAATTCCTTCATCATGGCCTCGTCAATGTGCAGGCGCCCCTGAGTATCTACTATAACCCAGGTTGACCCACTTTCTTTAGCTTGGTTTAGAGCACGCTGGCAAATTGTTGTTGACGCTACCTTAGCATCCTCACTATATACCGGTATATAGTGTTGCTCACCCAGCAATTTGAGTTGTTCAATAGCAGCAGGTCGGCGAGTATCAGCAGCTACTAATAAAGGACGCTGCCCTAGATGTTTGAGCTGAACAGCTAGCTTCACCGCCGTACTAGTTTTACCAGAACCCTGCAATCCTACAAGCAAAGCGACCGCTGGTAAGTCAGTAACCGAAGCTAAACGGCCAGGCTCTCCACCTAAGATAGCAATTAGTTCTTCATTGACAATTTTGATAATCTGCTGGGCTGGTGTTAGGCTACGCAATACTTCGGAGCAAAGAGCACGCTCTCGCACCCTGGACAGGAATTCCTTGACCACCTTAAAATTTACATCTGCTTCCAGAAGCGCCAGCCGTACCTGGCGTAAAGCATCGTCGATGTCCCCTTCACTAAGCTTGCCTTTCCTGCCAAGCTTATCAAATACAGCGGTCAACTTTTGGGTTAAGACTTCAAGCATATTGGCCCCGAAGTATTTTATGCTTAGCTAAATACCATAGTCAACTCGTTTTGCCATGTCCAGAATTTTCATCTCAAACTAAGAATCCTATTGCACTTAACCCAGAATCAGCATACTATATAGGTTTAATGGAACAACTTTGGGCACCATGGCGAATAGAATATATACAAAAATCCACAGAAGGCGGCTGTATCTTGTGCCAGAAGCCCCGGGAAAATACCGATGAGGCAAATTTTATCCTTTATCGTGGCCAACACAATTTTATAATCCTGAACGCCTTTCCCTATAATCCTGGGCATTTAATGGTCGCCCCCTATCGGCATATAGCAAATTTACAGGATTTAAGGGATGCAGAAGCAGAGGAACATTTTGACATTATCAAAAAAGGCTTAGAACTTCTAAGAGAGGTAATGGAGCCAATGGGCTTTAATATCGGCTTAAATTTGGGCAAAGTTGCTGGAGCCGGAATAGCGGAGCACCTCCATACTCATATAGTCCCCAGGTGGCAAGGTGACACTAACTTCATGCCGGTGTTGTCTGATACCAAAGTCTTATCGGAAGCTTTGGTTTCCACATACCGAAGGCTAAGAGCGAAGTTATAAAAATAGTTGCCAAATTTTATTGGGATTGCTCAGCGCCTCTCCTTATAGCCAAGGCAATTCCTTTAGCTTAGAGACTTCGTTAAAACAACGCCAAAGCAAGATAGCTGCGCAAACAATGTGGACAGAAGGGTAGCTTAGCCTTTTACCAAAGTGAAAACTGGAAGGAAATTCCCAGAATCTGAACAGGATTTAAGAGGCGGGGTTATTTAGAGCCTAACTTCAGGTAGCTTGAGGATAGGAGCCAAGTATCTTAATGAAAGTAGCCTCTCTGTGTAACTCCCTCACAGCTTCCTGGTAAACTTCGCCATCTAAGTGACCCTCGAAATCAGCATAAAAAACATATTCCCAGGGCTTAATTCGGCTCGGTCTCGACTCCAGTTTTGTTAAATTTATATTCCTTGTGGCGAAGATACCCAAGATTCTGTATAGAGAGCCCGGCTTATGTTCAGCAACAAACACGAGAGAGGTCTTATTTCTCTGCGCGGGTTTAGCTTTCTGCTTTGAGATAGCTACGAATTTGGTGTAGTTATTGACACTCGTCTCAATTTCCGGTGCCAGAATCCCCAGCCCATAAATATCGGCAGCTCTTTTGCTAGCTATGGCAGCACAGTTCTTCAACCTTTTCTCTTTTATCATTTTGGCACTGCCCGCGGTATTATAGCTAGATATAATTTCGACATCCAGTTTGCTTAAAAATTCCGCACATTGAGCCAAGGCTTGAGGATGGGAGTAAATCGTTGTTATATCCGCCAACTTTTCTCCCGGTAGAGCCATCAGGCAGTGGCTTACTTTGAGAATAGCTTCAGCAAATATATTGAGAGGATACGCCAATAACAAATCGTAGGTCTCGTTGATACTGCCAGCTTGAGAGTTCTCTACAGGAACTACCCCAAATTCAACCTTATCCTGCGCCACAAGTTCAAAAACTTCTTTCAGACGAACACACGGTAAAAAATTAATGTCCCCACCAAAAAGCTTTACCGCGGCATCCTCGCTGAAAGCGCCTCTTTCTCCTTGAAAAGCAACCTTGACCATAAACCTATTGCAAAGTATAGCCTAAACCCGTTTTGAACTTCTACTGTAGCTTGATTAGCCTTTCCAAAAGCGAGGGAAAAATATCATAAAAACGGTAAACAATTCTAACCGCCCCAACCACATGCACATAATCAAGATGACCTTGGCTGCACCGGGGAGCAAGGAATAATTCAAACCGGGACCCACTCCACCTAAACCGGGCCCCACATTACCCAGAGTAGCAGCTACTGCTGAAATTGATGTCTCTAAATTAAGCCCCAGGAAACAAAGCATGAATGAAGCTAAAACAGCAACAATAATATAGAGAAAGAGGAAAGAAATTATATCCCGGATTATTCCCTCCTGCAGGGGTTTTTGGTTAAGTTTCACTGGAATCACAGCTTTCGGGGAAATGGCCTTCCTCATCATTACCCTCGTATGTTTTATCAGGGTTAAAAACCGCACTACTTTTATTGCCCCTCCAGTAGAGCCACCACAGGCTCCGATGAACATCAAAGCCAGAAGCACTATTCTGGCGCCAGCGTGCCAGGAGCCGAAATCAGCAGTGACGAAACCTGTGGTAGTCATGATTGAGATTGCCTGAAACATTCCTTCCCTGTATGAGTTCAAGCCTTGTGAACCTATTAATAGTAAGATAGCGACCGCCAGAATAATCAGGTAAAGCCTGAATTCCTCGCCTTTAAGTGCTTTCCAGTTTCCCCGCAAAACATGATAGTGAGTTATGAAGCTCATGCCTGCCAGGAACATAAAGATCATGATTATGTATTCTGCAATGGGATTACCGTAGGACCCGATACTTGCTGTGGTGGGGGTAAATCCGCCAGTAGGTATGGTTGAGAAGGAGATGCAAATTGAGTCAAAGAGCGGGAGCCTGGCCAAGAAGTAAAGGAGTATTGTCTCAGCAGCAGTAAAACCCACGTAAATCATCCAGAGAAGCCTTGCAGTGGTTCTGAATCTGGGACGCAGCCTTTCGGGTAATGGTCCGGGAAACTCCCGGTCAAAGAGCTGGGAGCCTCCTACCCCCAGTCTGGGCAAGATAGAAATGAAGAGAAGAACCACTCCCATTCCACCGAGCCATTGAGTAAGACTACGCCATAGGAGAATACTTCTCGGTAATGCGAAAAATCCTTCTGTTCCTGTGGTGCTGAGGATGGTAGCCCCGGTGGTAGTGAAGCCTGACATGGTCTCGAAAAAGGCATCGAGAAAACCCAATCCCAGAAATAGATAAGGGAGTGTGCCAAGTAGAGGGATGAGGAGCCAGGTGAAAGCCACTATGGTAAAGCCATCAGAACGCTCTATAACCTTGGTAGTTTTAAAACCAAATTCGAGAAGTAGCCCGACAGTTAAAGTTATTAATAGCGAATATAAGAAAATCCGCCAGTCCTCGCCATAGTAAAGAGCGGTTACCAGAGGAACGATATAGGCTAAGGCGAAGTATTTTAGGAATGAGCCAATGATGTGTAGGGTTAATCTTACCCTTTGACGAACCATCTATTCATAAATTCGGTCCCCTGTTTAGCGGATTCCCGGGTCACGATGAGAGTCAGCCAATCTTTGGGCTTTATCTCAGTATCCAAAAGCAGATACTTCCCCTCTCTTTGCACTACGAGGACCTTTACCCCGTTTGGAGTTGCCAGTTTAGAAACCCATTTCCCAACACATTTCATATCCTCCTCAACCTCTATTTCGAAGATCTCTGCGCTTTCGAGCGAAAGGTAGTCCTTTACATAAGGATGTGAAATCATGCGGTAGATGTGTTTGGCTGCTACTATGTCTGGGTTAACCTGCAAATTAATCCCAGCCTGCCTGAAAGTTTCCGTATGCTCTGCATCGTCTACAAGAGAAATCACCGTTTTTACCCCAATTTCTTTGGCTACCATGCAAAGCATTAAATTCTCGGAGTCATCGCCAGCTGCGGCCACAAAGGCATGGGCATTCCTGACTCTCGCCTCTTCGAGGGTGGACTTCTGGCCAGCATCTCCTGTGATCACCATGATGTCAGAACCCTCTGCTATTTCAGCGCATCTCGCAGGGTCCCGGTCTATAACCAGTACTTCATTCCTTTCTTTAAAAAGGAGCTCCGCTAAATTCTTCCCTATATCACTTAAGCCTGCTATTACGATATACATTATCTTATCTTCGATACCGAACCAACTTTGTTATCCTTTCAATGAATCAATGAAATGATGATGAAAAAGGAGCTCCAGGTCAGGGAACAACTAAACTTGAAGATTGACTTAGAATGCTAGGCACTCTCCATTCATATTGCTTCACTATCCCACTACTGTTAAGCATCGAGCGATTTTAACCCCCCCCCACCATGATTGTCAAGTGCTGAGTTTATATGGCGGCAATTTCCTTTTTGAACTCTTGTAGCCAGGTCAGTGATTTAAGCTCTCGCTGCAAAATATATCTTATATATTCGTGCAATACCCGCTCTAGCTCCCAGGATAATTCCGGTTTTATTCTGACCCGCCTTGCAGTGGCATAGTCACAGCTTTGCCACAAACGAAGAACCTTCAAAGCTCCCACCGAAAGGGTAAGGGAGGGTTTTAATGAAATTGCTTCAATTTGCTCGTAACGGTGATTCTCTTCAGAATTACAATGGGGGCACAAGACCCCCCCCTTGCTAAGGCTGAAAAAATTGATTACTGGCTTGAGGGGCGAATCACAGCTAACACATCGGTGCAACTGGGGACGGTAACCAAGATGGTGAAGAAGATGTAGCTCAAAATAACGCAATAGAGCCTCGTTGCTGTCCGGCTCGCTCAACTGATTTAAGATATCAAGTAATAAATCAAACAAAGGGCGATTCTCACCGCCCTCAACAGTAAATGAATCAATAAGCTCTAAGATGTAAAGGCTACAAGCCATGCGCCATAAATCACTTTTCAAAGCTAGGAAACCATTTATCGTTTGACTTTGGGTAACAATATCGAGATTGCGCCCTTTGGCTAGCAACATCAAGCTATGCGTCAATGGTTCTACATTGCCACCCAATTTACTCCTGGGACGGCAAGCTCCCTTAGCTACTGCCCTTAACTTACCAAATTCCGGGGTATAAATAGTGACAATCTTGTCGAATTCGCCCAGCTTAGTTTGTTTTAAGATGATGCCTTGTGTTTGATAATTCCGAGATGTACTCACCTTAAGTCCCGAACTCTAAACGCTAAATCCTAAACAAATTCAAATATCTAACCCCAAAATTCAAAACCTTTATTTTGAGGCGTTTGGATTGCTGTTAATTTTCCTTTGGATATTATACTCTCGCCAGCCCGGCAACTGTAATCAAGAGCAGCTACCCTAGTCTCCGCCTAGAATTTTCTGGTCTGCTTCTCGGTGTGATTCAATACTAAATTAATGGCGTTGGCGGCAGTAGCAAAAGAGAAGTACACAGGCAACCCGGACGAAATACTATTACGAATAGCAGCCAGAATGACCTCAGCCTCTTCGGGTACAATGCTGGGTTCAATCACCATGGCCACTGGCTGGGGAAGCTGTCCCTGTTTTATGGGAAATCTGCTCATTAACAAATTTTTTAGCTGGTTATCTGAAATCCGAGATGCCGTGAACTGACCTGTCCTGACAAACAGAACTAGGAAGTCAGCTCCTTCCCACCTTGACAATATACCGATGGTTTTGATTACGCTCTCAGTGTCCATCATGGCCTGCGAATAATCCACAGGATTTCGCAAGATGTTGCCTGCGATGGGAGTGAATTCACGTATCTGAGCAACAATCTCAGGGGGAATTGGAGGGACTCTTAGCCCTCTGTTTTCAAACTCATCGGCGATTAGGACGCTGGCTCCACCTCCAGCACCGAATAACAATGCATTCCTGCCTCTGGGAAGTGGCAAGAACAGAAGTGTGACCAATACATCGATTATTTCTTCGACGCTACCGACACTAATGATTCCCAACTGCTTGCAGAGGGCATCCCAAGTGGCCCGGCTTCCAGCGAGTGACGCAGTATGACCGGCGGCTGCTCGAGCGCCTCCCTCGGTAGCCCCACCCTTGAGCAATATCACTGTCTTTTCCTTTGTTGCCTTCTCCAGAGTCCTGCGGAATCGTCTCCCGTCCTTAATTCCCTCGATGTAAAGGGCTATTATTTTGGTATCTGCATCATTAGCAAGATATTCGAGCAAATCATTTTCATTGATGTCACATGCGTTGCCGTAGCTTATGACCTTGCTGAAGCGAACGCCTCGCAACGCTGCTAGCTTGACCAAATAGATGGAATTGCCACCACTTTGACTAATGACTCCTACCGAGCCGCTTTCTTTGGGAAAAGCCGGACTGAAGGATAGGCGTGATTGGGGGCAGTAAATGCCCATACAGTTAGGGCCGATAATCCTGATTCCCTTCCTGTGGGCGACTTCCACCAGTTCAGATTCCAGCTTTATTCTCTGTTCCTCACCGGTCTCACTAAAGCCTGCTGTACAGAAGTGAATTGCCCGTACCCCTTTTTCGGCACATTCTTCCACAAGCTTGGGAGCAATCTGGGCATTAACCAGGCCGATTACATAGTCGATGTTGCCAGGGACATCTTTGAGACTGGTATAAATCTTGTGACCTTTGATCTCCCCTCCCTTGGGGTTAATGAGATAGAGGGGGCGGTCGAATTCAATTTCGATAAGGCCTTCTAGGAAAGTGCGCGTCCAGTGCCAAGTCGTGGCAGTTGTGATGCCAACAAGGGCGATCGAATTAGGGTGGAAGAGGAAGTCCAAGTTATGCTGATGCGTATTCTTCATACTCCTTATTCAGTAATACTTCGTTAGCTCAGGTGGATGGTGAGACAAGTTCACGGTAAAGAGGCCGCATGACTATAATGGCATGCGGCCGATAACTCTTAATATCAACCTTTTTGAGATTGCCATGCTACTTGATGCTATGTGAGCAAAGATGCAAGGCTGCCTCTGACGGAAGTATAGCAAAGAGTTCAGGGATTGTAAATGCTACTTTGAGGTTGAAGATTTCCTCTGAGCGAGCTACTCGGCAGCTTTTACAAAAAGTGTATTTGATAGGCTAATAAAGATATGGTACATTATCTAGATTTTAGAAAAACCAAATAATTGCATAATGCTTTTACTACAACTTAAACGGGACCCGGCTTAAAAGTTTCTTAATTCACATCGCAATTAGGAAGCTTGTATTGAAGGAGGATAAACTGAGAAAATTCGAGTATATTTTCAACCCAAGAACAGTAGCCGTAATAGGAGCTTCCGACAGCGATGGCTTCTCGCAGGCTTTAATGGGCACAAAACTCAGAGATAGTATGTTCTTGGTTAATCCCAAGTATAAAGAACTCCACGGTAAAAGGTGCTACGCCAGCATCTTGGATATAGAAGGCGGGATTGACTATGTTGTCATAGCAGTGCCAGCATTACTCGTCCCGAGAGTATTGGTCGAATGTATAGAAAAAGGCGTAAAAGCGGTCCATATATTTACAGCCGGTTTCAGTGAAACTGGAGTAGAAGAAAGGAAAGTTTTAGAGGACGAAGTGCAGAAGATAGCCAGAGGTAAAGTTAGCTTAATTGGTCCTAACTGCATGGGAATATGTTGCCCTAAGTCTGGCTTAGCTTTTGTCCCGGGGGTCTTAACCGAGGAAGGTTCGGTTGGGGTGATTTCACAGAGCGGCACCTTTGCCGAGCAATTCTTGTCCATCGGGAAGCTAAGAAATGTAAAGTTCAGTAAGGTTATTAGCTACGGGAATGCCATAGACCTCGACTGTCCCGACTTTTTGGAATACCTGGCGCATGACTCCGAAACCGAGGTTATAGCTTTATATATGGAAGGGACAAAAAACGGTAAGCGTCTCAAAGCAGCGATGACCGAAGCTACAGAACTAAAGCCGGTACTGGCACTCAAAGGAGGAGTAACCGAGCACGGCCGCCGGGCAGCATCTTCTCACACAGGCTCATTAGCCGGTTCGCCAGAAATCTGGAGTTCACTTTTCAGACAGGCCGGGGTAATCCAAGTGGAGGACTTTGACGAACTACTGGATACCACTTTGGCATTGTCTTGTGTGCCACTCCCTTCGGGGAAAGGGACCGCTATTATTACCAACTCCGGTGGTTTTAGCGTGCTTGAAACCGATTTATGTGTAAAAGCAGGACTGGAAGTCCCTCAATTCACGAAGGAAACGATGGCTGAGTTGCGCAAAATGGTTCCACTAGCGGGAACAAGCATAAATAATCCCCTGGATGCTTGGCCAATATTTTATAACATGCCCGGAACAACAGGAACACTTGCAGATGCTATCAAGACCTTGTCTCATGATAAGAATATTCATTCAATAGTGTTGCACTTTGATGAAGTGCGTTACCTGAGGTACGTATTGGGAGAAGCAACTGAAAACTTCCTGAAGGAACTTGTTAAGATTATGGTTCAGGGGTGTAGGTATGCTCGAGATGAAATGGGCAAGACCATAATGATTTGCGTTTCGCTCGATGCCTATTCGGAAGATGAAGTGGATAGAAGGTATCACTTGCTGGCTAAAAAGGCTTTTGAAGGCGAACAATTCCCTGTATATCCCGCGCTCGGTGCCTCAATCAAGGCTTTATCCAATTTGTACAGGTACAAGGCCCAGTATCGCAACTCCTAGACTCTGTCACCACCGCCAATCGCCAATTTTGTCGGATAGAGTATCCGAACCTCAAATTTCTTGAGTCGCCAGACAAATGTCAAACGCGGACTGGTAAAAACCCGGTTCCCCCAAGATGAGAGCTAATAAGCTACTTATTATAAAACGGAATTTCAGGCCA
>SOHS01000124.1 GCA_004377135.1 Dehalococcoidia bacterium
TTAACTTCTTTCTTAGCCCTTGAAACTTTCTTTACCTCCCCTTCCTTAACCTCTTTCTTTGATTCTTCTGCTGACATGATTCCCTCCTTTGTTATGCACTAATGGTTTGAGCCCTGTTTTGTAACACGTTCAATAGCCCCTGCAAGGGAAGGTTAAGAATATTATGTAAAGTTCCTATGGGGGCTTGTAATTGTCTAATCAATTGGGAGATCAGGACTTCTCTAGTCGGCAAATTAGCCAGGCTTACCACTTCCTCTGGAAGCAAGATTCGGTCCCCTAACAATCCTCCTCTAATTTGTAAAGACAATGCCGCAGATTTGATGTATTGGTTAAGAGCTTTAGCTGTATTAATTATGTCATCGTAGCCGAAGGCCAGGGCTACAGGGCCCTCAATTATATCCCTCAGTTGTGGCTTACCTGCCTGGTCAGCGGCACGATAGACCAGAGTGTTTTTGACCACATGATACTCGACACCTGCTTTTGCCAGAGCGTTACGCAACTCAGCCATTTGTTTAGCAAGCAGGCCCTGATAATTAGTAGCGATGATGATATTGCTCCGCGACAAATTGTCGGCTAGATTGCTTACTATTTGCACCTTCTTTTCTCTTAACATATCTGTCCTCTTTTTCATTCCCTCCCGTCATGGGAGAGGAAGTCTATAATAAAAATCCCTGTGCCAGTGAACACAGGGTTAACTTAAGCCTCGGCAGGCAAGTTATTTAAACCCTCAGGGTACCTGCTGTCACTGGCGCTGATTCATTATAACACAAGGAATCAATTAGTAAAACAGGAGTGAGGTCAGGGACAAGCCTCGACCCTACGTACTTTTTGTCATTCCAAGCCCCCTCCCCTAATGTCATTGCGAGCAAAGCGCGGCAATCTCATATTCGTCCAAGAGATTGCTTTCGCAAGTTCGCTCGCTTATGCTCGGTATGTCCCAAAATGACACGCGGTGATTAATAACCAGTCTCAAGGAATTTAATTTCCTTTATATCAAGGAAAAGTGTTAAAATTACATTAACCAGGAGGACCAAAATGGGTGATATTTTAGATGAAGTCACGGCGCTTATCAAATGTAAGGAATGTCCCTGGTATAAAAACTGCCTAACTCCGGTCCAGGTTAGCATTGAGGATATCGCACAGTTCAGGATAGCGATGCAGGGGACAAATCTACCTGAACAAGCCAAAAACGAACTAGACCAGATTATGGAAAGTATGGCCTCTATGAGTCAGGAGATGATTCTTCAGAGCTGCCCTGTATTTACTCAGCGTCTCAAGGAGGATCCCAAACTTGCCCAGCGAGTCAAAAAGATGATGCAGAACTGGGGAAAAGAAGGAGAGCCTGATGAGTAGCGTCCATGAAAAGTTTGCTTTTGCTCTTTTCTACTCAAACCTATTTCGATATAAAGTGCACTGAGGCTTTGGGAGACTTATTGTTGGGAGCTAAACAGCCATGCCAGAGCAATTAGGCAAAATAGAGAGGCCTGAAGCTGAGCGCTTCAAACATGGAAAGAAGCTTTACCTAGTCCCACTTGTATATTCCGGCGAGGAAGCCCTTGATGAATATAAAGAAAAATGTAGCCGTTATTGGCAACAGGTAGCAGAACAGCTAACCAATTTAGCGTCGAAGATCGGGAAGGTAAATCGGGTTTACCACGAATCAATCTTTCAATCTGGTGAAGATGGTATGAAGACTACGGAGAGGCTGAACCCAAGTAGTTATCAAATTGCTAAAACTCAGTGCGCTAATGGTGCTATCTTTGAAGCAGTTGAAGAAAGGGAATTATTTGAAGAGGTCATGGACTGGCAGAGATGCCTGATGCTTGGCTTTATAAGCGATAAGGTGGCAAGTAAAGTTTCTGAATTTTATGCTGAGGCGACAAAGCGGAGAAATGAATTTATGGCTAAAAAGATAAGCGAGACGCTTAAAGACGATGCGGCCGGGCTTTTGTTCATTCGAGAGGGACACTCAGTGCAATTTCCTAGTGATATGGAGGTGTTCAGTATCTTCCCCCCAGCTCTGGACGAGATACACCGCTGGTACCGTGACCAAGCCAGGCTGGAGATAGAGAAGCTCGCAGAGGAGAGCAAAGAAAAGACCGAGGGAGAGGCTGAGAAGGTCGAGAAAAAGACCAGGAAAAGGACAAAAAGAGAGCCTAAGGAGTAATCTTGCCTTGCGGGGGTGTCTCATGAAGATAAGAAAACCCGCTGTTTCCGGTATGTTTTATGCCGGCACTGCCAAAGAATTAGAAGAACAAATTGAATGGTGCTACAAACATGAGCTTGGACCGGGAGCTATACCTCGGGTGAATAGCAAAGGGCTGAGGGAGATTGTGGCTATCGTTGCCCCCCATGCCGGCTATTATTACTCGGGGCCAGTAGCAGCTCATGCCTATAAGGAGCTTGCCGACGATGGAATATTCGATACCGCAGTGATACTTGGTCCTAACCACACCGGGTACGGGTATCCTGTTTCTCTATGGACAGGAGCTGGCTGGAACACGCCCTTGGGTGAGGTGGAAATAAACAAAGAGCTTGCCCAAAGACTTTTGGGGGAGGTAATCAAAGCAGACGAGGCTGCTCATATACATGAGCACAGTGTTGAAGTGCAATTACCCTGGCTCCAACACCTCTATAAGAAGGTAAAAATTGTGCCCATAACTATGCTGGCTCAAGATATAGAAACAGCTCAGACGGTGGGGAAAGCTATTTCCCAGGCTGGCGATAACTTAATAATTATCGCCAGCAGCGATTTTACACATTATGAGCCTCACGCTGTAGCCATGGAAAAGGATGAATCCATAATTGAGGCCATAGTCGCCCTTGATGAGGAAGAGCTATACGAGCGCTGTGAGAGCCTTAATTGTACTATGTGCGGGTATGGTCCGGTTGCTTCAGCTATTGTCGCAGCCAAAGAAATGAAAGCCAAAAAAGCAAGTTTATTGAAATATGCCACAAGCGGAGATACTAGTGGCGATTTCTCCCGAGTGGTCGGCTACGGCTCCATCGTGATAAAACGGTAAACAATCAT
>SOHS01000111.1 GCA_004377135.1 Dehalococcoidia bacterium
TATTGATATCAATGGTAAAAGTATTGAGGTCTCGATTATTAATTCCGATGATTTCTGCTGCGCTGACAACTGCTCTTTCCAGCTCGCTTTTATTGTGCACTTCAACCAGGCACCTTAAACCAAGGCTGTGACTCAGTGAGACGAGTTCCTTAAGCTGTCTCTGGCTTAGAATGGCTGCGATTAACAATAAAGCATCAGCGCCATATGCCCGAGACTCATATACCTGATAAGGGTCGAAGATGAAATCCTTTCTCAGCAATGGAAGCCCAACCACTTCTTTGATTGCTGCTAGATGCTCAATGCTGCCTATAAAATAATTTGCCTCAGTGAGCACTGAAATAGCAGCAGCACCACCTTCAGCATAGGTCTGTGCCAACTCGATGGGGTTGAAGTTGGGTCTTAGCATCCCCCGTGATGGAGAAGCTTGCTTCACCTCAGCAATCAGTCGAATGTGATCGCTCTTGAGAGCCAGGGCGAGGTCCAATGCCGACTTCTGGCGGGCAATACGCTCTTGCAGATAAGCCCTGGGCGCTACCTTCTTTCTTTGCTCAATCTCTTCCCTTTTTTGGGCGATAATTTTATCCAACATCTCTTTTCCCCAGCTTCCAGCTATCAACCAAATACTGACTACTGACTGCTGACTACTCCTTCTTCAGGCTCTGGCTGAGCTTTATTAGCTCGTCGAGCTTAGCCAGAGCCTTTCCACTGTCGATCGTCTTTTCAGCAATACAAACACCTTCTTTGAGGTCTGATGCCTTGTTGCCAGCTACCAATGCTGCACCAGCATTCATGATCACTATATTCCGCCTGACTCCTACCTCTCCGCTTAATATGCCGCGCAGTATCCTGGCATTTTGCCGGGCTGTTCCTCCCCTAATTTGGGTCACGCTGGCCTTCATAAACCCTAAGTCTTCAGGGAACACTTCGTAAGGTGGCGATACTCTATGTTGATTGATATCCCATACCAGAGATTTCCCACTGATGGAAATTTCATCCATGCCATCTGTTCCGTGTACCACCAGGGAATGCTCTGTGCCCAGACGGTAGAGAACAGAGGCAATTTTCTCTCCCAGTTCCCTAGAGGGAACACCAATGACCTGAAACTTGGCTCTGGCAGGGTTAGTAAGGGGACCGAGAATATTAAACACAGTACGAATTCCGATTTCGCGTCGGGGGGCAGCGGCGTATTTCATCGCTGGGTGAAAACTGGGAGCGAACATGAAGCCAATTCCTATTGTCTCCAAACATTGAGTGACAGCCTCAGCCCCAAGCTCAATCCTCACCCCCAGTGCCTCCAGGACATCAGCGCTGCCGCAGTGACTGGACATTGCCCGGTTACCATGCTTGGCTACTTTGAGTCCTGCGCCGGCGACAATGAAGGCGGCGGTTGTGGAGATATTAAAGCTCGAAGAACCATCGCCCCCTGTCCCACAGGTATCAACAACTGGTGAAGTGACCCCAACCGGTGTTGCCCTGGCTTGCATGACGGTGGCTAAGCCGGCAATCTCGTCTACTGTCTCGCCTTTAATGCGTAAGGCAGTGACAAAAGAGGCAACCTGGGCTGGCGTGGCTTCGTCAATCATTATCTCCTCCATTACAGATGTCGCCTGCTCAAAGGTCAGCGAGCGACCGTTGACTACAGTTTCAATGGCTTCTTTAATCACTGCTGTGCTCCTTGCTTTAGAATATTATTCAACAAGTCCTTCCTCACTTAACACTTAATTATTCAGGGCAAAACCGAATGCGTAAAATCATAGCTAATCAGCCTCCGCTTGGTCAATAGCAGCGAGCAGTGCTTGCGCCTTTGCCAGGCTTTCCTGGTATTCGCGCTCAGGGATGCTATCGGCGACGATGCCAGCACCCGCCTGGATATAAGCAATGTTATCTTTGATAATAACGGTACGTATGGCGATAGCAGTATCCAGGTTGCCCGAGAAGTCGAAGTAGCCCACTGCGCCGGCATAGGGTCCCCGTTTCTCTCTTTCCAGTTCGGCGATGATCTCCATAGCCCGAATCTTGGGTGCGCCTGAAACGGTGCCGGCAGGAAAGCAAGAGCGGAAGGCATCAAACTGAGAAAGTCCAGCTCTGAGCTTACCCTGAACGTGTGATACCAAATGCATAACATGTGAATAGCGTTCCAAATCCATAAGCTGGCTCACTTCGACTGTGCCCGGCTCGCTAATTCTCCCGATGTCATTACGCCCCAGGTCAACGAGCATGATATGCTCGGCACGCTCCTTCTCATCGTTCTTGAGTTCCTCTTCCAAAGCCAGGTCTTCGGTGGCATCCTTACCCCGGCGGCGAGTGCCGGCGATGGGGTGATTGGATACTATGCCATCCTCGACTCGCACCAGAAGCTCGGGGGAAGCTCCTACAATATGGAAATCACCTAAGTGGAGGTGGTACATGTAAGGAGAAGGGTTAACAGAGCGCAATGCCCGATATATGGCGAAGGGACTGGCATAAGTAGGTCTTGCCAACCGCTGCGATAAGACAGCCTGGATTATATCGCCGGCATAGATATACTCCTTGGCTTGAGATACCATAACCTCGAACTCTGCCTGAGAAAAATTTGATGACACCTCAGACCTATTCGGTGGCACATTCTTAAGGGCCTTAGAATGAATCGGCTGCTCCAGCCTGTCCACCAGGTCGTCAATTTTACAAGTTGCCTCCCGATACGCTGTGTCAACATCCCCATCTAAGTGAGCATGAGAGACAACCTTGATTTTGTGGGTAATATGGTCGAAAACAAGCAAGGTATCTGCCAGCATCAACACAGACTCGGGGAGCCCCTGGGGATCTGGGTCGGGACAGGGCAGTCTCTCAAAGTAGCGGGCAACCTCGTAGCTCAAGTAGCCAACCATGCCACCGTGGAATCTGGGAAGGCCGGTAATGGACACGGGACGAAGTCGAGCGAACTCCTTTTCCACCCTATTCAATGGGTCAACTGGATTCTCATTTCCTGTCCTTAAGACAAGAGAGGGCTCGGTGCCAATGAAGCTATAGCG
>SOHS01000023.1 GCA_004377135.1 Dehalococcoidia bacterium
CAGTTACCAAGCTTTGTTCCATCTCCGACCACAATTCCTTGACTCTCTGTTCAAAGACCTCATTTGGTATATCCTTCATCCTGGATATTCTGTACACCATGGGCGATGAGCGGATGCTCTCAATGCCTGCCCCCGAATTTAACATCTCCTGAGCTAGTTCATAAAACTTCATTATAGTTTTAAGCATGAGGCCGGCTTTTGCTGGCATACAGTAGGTATCGACTTCGTGATAGGCGCTTTGCTGGAGAAAGTCCTCGCGTATCATCCTGGCGATAAGAAGCAATAATTTGTCTCCTTCAGGTAAAGCTTCGGGACCGACGAGTCTCACAATTTCCTCCAGCTCAGCCTCCTGCTGCAATACTCTCAAGGCACTAGCTCTGGTCTCCTCCCATCCCGGATCGTACTCATTCCACCAGTCTTTAACTGCGTCTACATAAAGGCTATAACTAGTGAGCCAGCTTATGCTAGGGAAATGTCTCTTGTTTGCCAGCGAAACATCCAAGGCATACAAAGCATCTACTATTCTAATTGTGTTTTGGGTTACCGGTTCGCTGAAGTCGGCTCCGGGGGGACTCACGGCACCGGCTACTGTTACTGAGCCCTTTCTTTCAGGATTGCCTAAGCATTCAACCATTCCTGCTCTTTCATAAAAAGAGGAAAGCCGAGAGCCCAGATATGAAGGAAAGCCTTCCTCTCCTGGCATTTCCTCCAGTCTTCCACTCATCTCCCTCATGGCTTCAGCCCATCTCGAAGTTGAATCAGCAACCACCAAAATATCGTAACCCATGTCCCGGAAGTACTCGGCCATAGTAATGCCAACAAAAATACTTGCTTCCCTAGCCACAACGGGCATGTTAGAGGTGTTAGCTATAAAGATCTCTTTCTCTTGTAACAATCTTCCTGTGTTAGGGTCCTTGAGTTCTCTAAAGCTAGTAAGCACGTCAGACATCTCGTTACCCCTTTCGCCGCAGCCAACGTAGATGTTCAGATGTGTCTGAGCCCATCTGGCCAGCTGCTGCAAGGCAACGGTTTTTCCAGTACCAAAGCCCCCGGGTATCGAAGCCTTGCCACCAAGAGCTAAGGGGAACATGTAATCTAAAATTCGCATGCCAGTAGTGAGCAAGCCCGAAGGATCGAACCTCTGCTTATAGGGTCTGGGCTTTCTTACGGGCCACTCTTGCATCAGCGTGAGTTCCTTTACTTCACCAGCATGCTCTATCCAAGCTACAGGCTCTTCGACAGTGTAGTCGCCTTGGCGTATCTCCTTTATCATGCCTTTGATTCCCACCGGCACCATTATCCTGTGTTCTATTAGATTAGTCTCGGGCACTACGCCTATTATATCCCCTTGGCTAACAGCATCCCCGACCTTGACTTTAGGTGTGAACTGCCATTTTTTGTCGCGGGGAAGAGCTGAGGCTTTGGCACCCCGTTTTATAAACGGGCCAATATTCTCACCCATGGTAAGTAAAGATTTTTGTAGCCCGTCGTAAATAGAGCCCACAAGTCCGGGGCCCAGCTCTGCACTTAAGATTCTTCCCGTTCCTCTCACCACCTCGCCAACTTTCAATCCCAGAGTATCCTCGTGTGCTTGAATTATCGCCCTGTTCCCTTCCAGTCCTACTATCTCCCCGACAAGCCCTTCTTCACCTATCTCGACAATTTCATAAACCTGGGAACCTTTCATGGCATCGGCGATAACTAGGGGACCTGAAACTCTCCATATTTTGCCCATATCTTCAACCTCCTACTATTGCTATAATTTCAAATTTCTACTTCAAACCCTATAGATTCTCTGATAAGCGCCCTGTAATATTCCCTGATATCCGGGTACTTTGTGCCAAACTTCGATGGAACTTCGACGATTACAGGAGTGGTTCTTTTCCCTTTCTTAACTTGGGTCAACAGATCCTCAACGTATTCTGCGTAGTCTTCCAATATAATTACTATGCCAACATCAGGCCCGGCTATCAACTCGGTTAGAGCTTTCCTTACATTGTCACGGACATCATGATTGCCCTTTATCGTGTAATGCTTGCTGATACCAGCCAATCTCATTGCGTTGACCAGCTCTTCGTCTCCTATGACAGCTATATCTAAGTGTTGGATGGGCATCGTGTCACAGCACCAAATAATTCTTTATTTCCTGAACGGGAACACCATCGACTATTGTTTTTAGAACTAGCCGCAAGTTGCGTATTTCAACCTCCTTGAGGATTAAATACCAGGCCATCACCAGTGGGGATAGCACTCTTGGTGACAACATTTCCTTGAGCATCCTGAACTTATGCTTATCGATAATTTCATCTACAGCCGTGATGCTTTTGGTTTTATCATAATTATTGGATACTTCATTTGCTATATCCTGATATTGGGTATCCTCCAGCCTGGCAGGTATGTCGGTCATTTTAAGGGGTAGTAATTCTTTAATGGCTTTGTCTGTAATCCTATAGCCGCCGGCAATAATAAATTCAGCAGCATCGGGTCCTATGCCTTCAATTATAGCTCTCGAGGCAATTTGCAGGTTTGTTAGGTCTATCACTAAGCCGAAGGCTTGGGTAAGTACAGAGCCATCTTTTATTTCTCTTGCCATGTTTAACATGCTTTTATAATACTTACCGTCTAAGTTAGCCTCAACAATGAGCTTCGACTTTGCGCTTTTATCTATTTTGTATTGTTCCAGGGCAGGTACGTAATCTCCCAGTTTGCACTTGATGAGTAGCTGGATGATGTCATCTACATTCTCAGCGTTGGAAAGTTCATCTAGCAATGCATTGTTATGGATAATCCCGACCGGTATCATACTGGGTTTTTTACCACCTGAGATGCCTTGTAAAGCAGCTTTAATATTTGAGACATCGTACTTCACCACATATGCTCTGGATACCTGCGGTATCTCTTTGGGCAGAAACTTAAATGATTCTACATATCTGATGCGCTGCGCGAGATAACCCCACAAGCATTCATCTAGATAATCAAAAGTCTTAACAGGCAATTCCTCCAGATAGCTTCCTATATCGGTCTCTCTGATGGTTGCCAGCGCATCCTGGAGGTTGGGCGCTGTCATCATTTTATCTATATGTTCGGAGGTGACAGTTTTAGGTTCCTCGCCCTTCAAACAAGCAGATATAAATGCGTATCTTGGATTAAGCACGACATTCCTTTAGGGAGCTTCGAAGAGTTCCTCGCTTATCTTGGGCAGCAACTTTGGTAGCAGCATCTCGAGTCTGGTTTCGTAAGTGTTATCTATCCTGAGCTTTCCCTCAACATTCTCGGCTATGACCCCTCCCAAGCAATTGGATTCCCTGACCTCCAATATCTTGCCGGATAATTCCTTATCCGCTTCAAGAAACTTTTTTACAGTGCTTACATCTTTTGGAGAAACATAAATTCTGCCTTTGTCCACGCCGAGCCCCTCCATAGCTTCCCTGATCAAGTTTAGAAAATAGGTTTCATCGCTTGAAATTTGGGACAATTCCTTCCGCGCCCCGTCAATTATTTTGGCGATTGTGTCAGCTTTCGTACTCGATAACTGCTGTCGCGCTTTGATAGAGGCCTGAGCCAAAATTCTAGCGACCTCCTCTTCTGCCTCTCCCAGCATTCTGCCTCTCTCTTCCTCGAACCTCACTTCTCTCTGCCTTTTGGCTTTCTCTATCTCTTCTTGCGCTTTCTCTTCAGCCTCTCTTATTATGTTCTGGGCGTCCAACTTCACTTTGCTGACAACGGCTTCGCTTATTTTTTCCATTTTAGATGCCTTAAAAAAGTCCTAACATGGCTAATGCCATTATAGCGAATACCAGTCCCAGCACACCTATTAGCTCGACAAACACGGCTAACATCATGGCGTTAGTCAATATCCGCCCCTTTGTCTTGGGCAAAAGGGAGATACCCGAAGCGCACACAGAGCCCTGGTACGCTCCCGAGAACGCTTCAGCAGCGCCAGTTATGACACCGATGCCCAATACCGCGAAACCCATGCCACCACCAATGGTACCGACTGTTTCACGTACCGTTACTAAAATAAGTATCAGTGTTATGAGGCCATAAAAGGTCTGAGTCATCGGCAGCGATGCCAGGAGAATGACATTCCTGAGCTGCCCTGGTTCCTCGGACAGCGTAGCTGCCCCAGCCGAGCCGGCGATACCGATGCCTATGGCTGAGCCAGCCAGGCCACCGGCTAATGCTATCGCACCTCCGATGACTGCCAGAGATTCGGGGCTGATTAACATCTTACACCTCCGTTAATTATGTATTTTTTAACTGCGCTCACACTTTGACAAATGCAGGTCGAGCCTTCAATCGAAACGGGCTGTATGCCCTGCCGCCTCCTTCATAGAACTTGAACAAGAACTCCACAAAACATAGCCTCAGGGAGTGTACAAAGCATGTTATGCCGCTAAGAGCCAAGTTAAGCATATGCCCAACAAGCAGAACTAATATAAATATTAAGGTGCCAACTACAGCCTGGACTATTCCAGCAGGCATCATGCCTTTTAATAACTCTGCCATCAGGTTAAAGCAGTATGCCAGGTAATATGTGGCCAGCCCCACACCTGCCAGCCTGGCATATGACATAACGTCGCCCAGCAGCCCGGTCACATCAAATAGCCAGAAGATACCGCCCAGGAAAGCACCCTTCTCCATCAAGGAGGAGACGATAATTAGCACTAGTCCTATAATTGCAATAGACATCAGTATAGTCGGTATTTGCCCGGTTAACCAGGGGATATCCATACCAAGTATGAAAACCATAATCAAGGGTATGGCACCAATTTGAAGCATGAATAGCCCGACTTTGTTGGGCACTGCCGATTTCTGTCTCTCCTTTATTCCTTTAATAAGTGCGAGCACATGGGCTATGTTTACGTGAACCAGACCTATTATTAATGAGAATTGTATGAATGACACGGGGTCTGAAAACATTTTCTGAATTCCACTGAATATGGCAGGTGTTAAGCTCTCGATTCCAAAGAACTCGTAGAAATTGCCCAAATAGCTTCCCGTAAGCACGCCAATAACCAAAGCAACACCACTACTTATGTAAATTATTCTTTGGAATAGCTTAAAACCTTCAGTTTTGGGGTCATCAACTAGAAGTCGCAGGCCAAGCCTTGCAAATAGTATGAGGAGGGCAGCGTACACTACATCCCCCAGCATAATGCCGAAAAAAATGGCAAAGAAGTATGCGGTTATCGGGGTGGGGTCCCATTCCTTATACTTTGGGGTACCAAACAAGTTCACAATGACTTCGAACGGCTTAACCGCAGTTGCATTCCTCGTCTTGGTGGGGGGCTCCTCTGCTTGCTCTGGCTTTCTTGTGTCAATGAACACATAGCCTACATTCTCTCTGAGTTCAGAAATTGCAGTTTCGACAGTACTCTCTGGAATCCACCCCTCGATTAAAGTGACATATTTTGCCTCACAGGCTTTTTCTAAAACTGCTAACCTTTCCGTTTCTGCTGATAATGCCTCCCTGAAAAGGACGAGCTTTTCTAAATTCTCCCTGGTTTTACTTTCAATCTCGGTATGCAGCTTTGCCAGTTCTTCTTCAAGACTGTGAATATTACCGTCGGCTGCTTCAAGAAATTTTCTTAGTGTCAAATCTTCCCCTGGTATCGGTAAAATCCTGCCTCCCCCATCCTCGACTGCGGACTCTATAGTTTCCTGATTTTCCACTTTGGCAATGGCGTACAAAACAGTCTCGTTTTCTACTGCACCCGAAAGGCTCCCAAGTATGTAGTCTCTAAGTTTAGAGTATGAAGTTTCAAATAACTCGTTTGGAAACACAAAGACTCGAGAAAAAAGATAACTCCCAGAGAAATTTAAATCCTGCAATCTAATATCGGCCTGACGCTCAAGAGAGCCAAGATATCTGGTTAGTTCTGTTAGCTCCTTAATATCATTGTTGAGGTTGGTAGCTCTTTGATGCATGTTGCTGAGCTTGGTACATAGCAACCTTACTTCGTTGTCAACTTCGTCAAACGGCCTGGTATATATAACTTCCACATCCTCTCCCAGCGATACTCCTTCTCCTTTTGGCATGTAAGCTAATATGTCGTTAATGCTGGTTAATAATTCACCGATTTTTCTTCGTTCCTGTTCGATGGCTTCTTTGTCTATGGGCTTTAGCTCTTCGCTTTCCTCGACATGAAGCACACCAATAGTATGAAGGGTTTTGAGGGTCTTGGTGGAGTAATCCTTGGTAGTGACTACCCTAACTTTGGCCATAGGGTCAGATGTATTGACAATTAGAGGTACCATGTTAACTTTTACCCGTGACAATATTCACCACGAGCTCTGTAATCTTATTCACTTTTTTATCAGCGTTGACGCTGATTGCAACGGCCTTCTTCTCAGAGTCTTTGATTTTTTCATCGGCTTCTGCTCTGGCCTTATTCACAATATTGTCACACTCGGTTTTTATCTCGTCGAGGGGTAACTGAGAGGGCAGTATTTTTTTAGCCTCTTCCCTGGCTTCGAGGAGGATTTGGTTGGCTCTGGTCCTTGCCTCTTCGAGTATCTTTTCGGCTTCGACCTCGAGAGCTTCTACATCACGGGTGATTTCTTTGGCCATAACACGTCTTCTTAATAATTCTCTGGGCTGCTACAAGACAACATTTGCACATAAGCTGTTTCTGTAATCGGGCGGGTAATCATTGCAGCACCTGATGATTGATTGCGTCGGTCATTATAACAAGGCGGTTCATTTTTAGCAAATTGGTACTTCTGGTAAGAACCCAAGCTTCTTACACATCAGCAACTTCAGAGTTTGTTATTAGAGTGGAATGCTTTATAATTCAAGATATGAAAGTGCACACATTGCATGAATGGGAAGTGAGCACTGCCCGAGCGAGGGAAATACAATTGAGCCTGGCGAAGAGGGTGGTAACCGAAAACGAAGTTATCACCCCGCGCTTTATTGTCGGTATTGACATATCTTCTCCTGATGCTCAGGGTGTAGCAAGAGGAGCAGTGGTAGTTCTCCGTTATCCCGAGTTCAGCATAGTCGAGGTAAAGGTAGCTGAAAGTAAGATTACATTTCCCTATATCCCTGGCCTTTTGTCTTTTCGGGAAGCTCCCTTGATTCTGGCTGCTTGTGAAAAACTATGTAATATCCCCGACCTTATTCTGATTGATGGTCAAGGGGTTGCTCATCCCAGGAGATTTGGGCTTGCCTCACATGTGGGACTTTTTCTTGATTTGCCTACAATCGGCTGTGCAAAGTCTATCCTTTGTGGACGGTATCAGCCCCTGGGAGAAGAAGCTGGCTCTCATGCTGAACTGCTTGATAATGGAGAGCTTATTGGAGCAGCGTTAAGGACTAAATCTAGAGTGAAGCCGATATATGTTTCCGTGGGCCATAAAATCGACCTGGCATCGGCTTTACAATGGGTGATAAAGTGCTGCCATGGTTATAGGATTCCTGAACCTACCCGCTTGGCTCACCTCGCTGCCGGAGGAATGTTAACCTCTGAACCAAGCTGCCAGAGGAAGTTATTATATTGAGGAGTATTTCAAATGCAAGAAGAGAAGGAAAGTATAGAAGCCTTGCTTCGCCAAATCTCAGACATCATGGTGCATCTTTGACATCCCTGACGAGGAAAAGGAAATTGCCAGGATAGAGGCGGAGTCGGCCCAACCTGATTTTTGGAGTGACCCGGCTAAAGCTCAAGCTATTATGCGCCGGCTTGGGGTCAAGAAGAATCTAGTTAATGCTTGGCGCGAGCTGGAGAAAAAGGGTACCGATCTTCGGGAAATGATTATTCTGACTATCGAAGAGAAAGATTACTCTCTCAAGGAAGAGATACAACGGGAGCTAAAAAAGCTGAGCTCTCGATTTGAACAGTTGGAGAGCCAACAGCTTTTTACTGGCGATTACGACAGTCGAAATGCCATGGTCGCTCTTCATGCTGGTGCTGGTGGCACAGAGTCTCAGGATTGGGCAAATATATTACTGAGGATGTACTTAAGGTGGGCAGAGCGGCATAATTATCAAGCCGAAGTCTTAGATGTCTCCCCGGGAGAAGAGGCTGGTATAAAAAGCGCTATCCTGGAGATTAAAGGAGATTATGTCTATGGCTATCTAAAGGGTGAGCACGGGGTACATAGATTGGTGCGGCTTTCCCCTTTTGATGCCGACCATGCCCGCCATACATCTTTTGTCCTGGCAGAAGTCCTCCCTGAAGCGGAAGAGACGGTGGATGTCAAAATAGCCCCGGAAGACTTGAGGATAGATACTTTCAGATCCAGTGGTCCTGGCGGGCAACATATGCAGAAGACAAGCAGCGCTGTCAGGATAACTCACTTACCTACAGGGCTGGTAGCTACTTGCCAGGGTCAGAGGTCTCAGCACCAAAACAAGGAAGCTGCTTTGAAGATTCTTTATTCTCGCCTCCTTGAGATGGAGCGTGGGAAGAAAGGGGAGGAAAGAGCCAAGCTAAAAGGCGAGCGTATTGAAGCGGGTTGGGGAAATCAAATTAGAAGTTATGTTCTTCACCCGTACAAAATGGTGAAGGACCACCGCACCGATTACGAGGTTCACGATGCCGAAGCTGTGTTGGATGGAGAGCTAGATGGATTTATCGCTAACTACCTGCGGTCTAAAGTAGGAAGATGATTAAACGCATCTTCTTAATAACTTCGGCGCTTCTATTGCTTTTAAGTCCCTCACTCGTCGCAGCCGGGGATGATATTGTAGTTACAGCTAGCGATGTAGAAGTAAATTTCCCAAGCCAGGCTGTGTTCACTCTCGAGGCTGAAAGCTATATTGATATCGTTGATGTTCGTCTTTATTACCAGGTGGATAAGATGAACTACGTTGAAGTTGTCAGTGAGGGTTGGGCTGATTTTACTCCAGCAAGCATGATAGAGGCTAATTGGGTATGGGATATGAGGAATGCGAGCTTGCCCCCTGGAGCTGAAGTCACATATTGGTGGATGATTGAGGATGCTGACGGGAACAGATTTGAAACCTCCCCCGAGATAATGCATTTCGATGACGATCGCTATCTTTGGCAGAGCTTGACTAGTACCGTACCTCAGGGTGGCGAACTGACCCTTTTCTGGTACGAAGGTGGTGATTCCTTCTCTCAAGAATTGATGGATGCTTGCGAGGAAGGACTTGCCAGGTTGACCCAGGATATTGGCACCTATCCAGAGAGGCCCATCAAGATATATATTTATGCTTCCACTAGTGATTTACAGGGGGCTATGATTTTTCCTCAGGAATGGAGTGGCGGCGTTGCCTTTACTGCATTTAGTACAATTGCTATCGGTATTCCACCGAGCGAACTTGATTGGGGCAAGAGAGCCTTGCTTCATGAGTTGACGCATCTTGTTGTTCATCAGGCAACTTTTAGCCCCTATGGGCAGCTTCCTCTCTGGCTTGACGAAGGGTTAGCTATGTATAACGAAGGCGAGCTTGACCCTGTTCTGCGCTCCTACCTGGAAGAGGCTATTTCAGAAGACGAGCTTATTTCAGTGCGCAGCCTGTGTAGCCCCTTTTCTGCCGAGACTGAAAAAGCTCTCCTTTCCTATGCTCAAAGCTATAGCCTTGTGGAGTACCTTCTGGATAATTATGGACAGGACAGTATGCTCGACTTGTTGACTATTTTGAAGCAGGGTAGTACATACGATGAAGCTTTGATTGAGGTCTATGGCTTTGATATAGATGGACTTGATGCTCTTTGGCGAGGAACACTGGCATCCTACACTGCCATTGTGGTGAGCCGAATCCCTGAGCAAAGCGAAGGGACAGCGTGGCAGTCCCATCCCGCTTTGATTGCCGTGTTAGCGGCATTGGCTACTGCACTGGCTTTGTGGATCTGGCGAAGGTCGTCTGGGAAATCAACAATATAGGATAAGCTATGAGAGACTCTTTTACTGTTCACGACTTACCCCTCAGTGAACGCCCCAGGGAGAGGCTGTTTAAACTGGGCAGTGAAGCTCTTTCTGCCCAGGAAGTCTTAGCTTTAATTCTGGGTAGGGGGATTAAAGATGAGTCAGTCATGGTGATTAGCCAGAAGCTGTTAAGCCGGTTTGGCAGCCTCAAAGGTGTTGCCAATGCTTCTTTAGAGGAGTTGACTCAGACGAAAGGTATTGGGACAGCCAAGGCGGCGCAGATTAAAGCTGCCCTTGAATTGAGTAAGAGGCTGGAAGCCGATGTCAATGAGAAACCCAAGCAGATGCTCAAGTCCCCAGAGGATGTGGCTGCCGTGATGAGGAGCAAGTTGAAAGGCAAGAA